>JAXGUU010000622.1:0-1509 GCA_040774145.1 Anaerolineae bacterium | reverse complement strand
CGGCCCTGGAGAGTGGGATCGTGGAGCGGGCGCAGGTCAACGCGGAGTCCTTCCTGACGACTTTCCTGATGGCCCTGGGCTTCGAGGACGTGGTCTTCACCCAAGTCATGCCGACGCCCACGCCCGTGCCCACGCTGACGCCGACGCCTGTGGCCCCCTGAGGTCAGGATCGCTCCGATGCGCGTCAAGCAGCTTCCCGAGGATTTCCAGGTCGACGAGAGGATTGCCTGGCCCGGCGATAGCGGCACCTATGCCTACTACCGGGTGTGCAAGACGGGCGTGACGACGCTCGCGGTCCGCGACGCGTTGGCGGCGCGGCTCAAGGTGACCCCCAGCTCGTTGGTCTTCCCGGCGCTCAAGGACAAGGTGGCGGTCGCCGTGCAGCACGTGAGCGTCCGCAAGCGCGGTCCCGAGGTGGTTCGCGGTGAGGGCTTCGAGGCCACCCGCATCGGTTGGGGGCCGCGGGCGCTGCGACCCACGGACCTGGTGGGCAACACCTTCACGGTGACCGTGCGCGATCTCGATCCGGAGGCTGCTGCGGCGTTGGAGCCGGCGATGGCACGGCTGGAGGCGCACGGGCTCCCGAACTACTACGACGACCAACGTTTCGGTTCGCTCACGCGGGGTGGGTTTCCAGGTAAGGAGATCCTCAAGCGCGACGCCGAGCGGGTGGTTCATATGTATCTGGCCGAGTCGATGGCCGGCGACCGCCGCGAGATCCGCAAGTTCAAGCGCTTGGTGGCGGCGCACTGGGGGGAGTGGGGGTATCTGTTGCATCAGGCCCCGCGTCCCTCGAACTACCGCAGCGTGATCACCTACCTCAAGGACCATCCTCATGAGTACCGCAAGGCGGTGAACCTGATCCAGGACCGGCTGCTGTCGATCTACCTGGCGGCGTATCAGGCATGGGTCTGGAACCAGATCGTCGGCACCTATCTGGACCAGGGATGGCCCTGCCCCTATCGCTTGCGCATCATGCGCGATCGCTTCGCGGTGCCGGAGCCCGAGGCGGTGCCGGACAGGCTGCGGGAGATGCTGGTGGAGCTGCCGCGGCTGACGGCGCGCTATGAGGGAACGCTGCAGACGGCGGCTGAGGCGGTCTTCGAGCGTGAGGGGCTGGCGCTGCGTGATTTCAAGGCGCGGATCCTGCGACGCGTCTATCTGACGAAGGGTGAGCGCGAGGTGATGTTCGCTCCGACGCAGGTCGAGAGCTCGGCGCCTGAGGAGGATACGGAGAACGCCGGGCGCCGGCAGGTGACCGTGCGCTTCGGGCTCGATAGCGGGCGCTACGCGACGCTGGTGCTGAAGGTGGCTGCTGCACTCGTCGGAGAGCCGATCTTCGTGCGGTAGGGCGGCGGTCTGACGCAACGGTATCCCGCTCAAAGCCGTTCCGCCGGCTTTGAGCGGTGGTCTGACGCCGGTACCTCGCTAAGCGAACCTTTGATGCATATCGAGGCGGGTAACCGCTCAAGGACGCCAGAACGTCCTTGAGCGGGATGGCCGGCGGGG
>JAXGUU010000621.1:0-1512 GCA_040774145.1 Anaerolineae bacterium | reverse complement strand
GCAACCGAGCGTCTACGACGTGCTCCTCTCGATCTACCGCCCCGGCCCGGATGGCACACTGGTTCACCTGCCGGTGTCGCTGGGCGACGCCGGAATGCCAACCAAGACTATCGTGCTCACCCGCGTGCGCTTGCAATAGGTGCCGCGGCACCCATCCGCTCGCCTATGGAGGCCCTATGACTCTCACCCATCGCGAACGTTTCATGCGGCTCTTCAACGGCGAGCCGGTGGACCGCGTGCCCTTCCTCGACATCATGGGCTTCTGGCCATCGAGCCTCGCCCGCTGGAAGACCGAGGGGCTTGATCCCGACGCCACGGTCCAGACAGTGCGCGACCTTATCGGCTTCGACGGCCATCGCGGCTACAAGCTGCCGATCCGCGGCTTCATCTGGCCCGAGTTCGAGCGGAAGGTGCTGAGCGAGGACACGGGTAGCATCCTGCTACGCAACCGCTGGGGTGCTCTGGAGCGCAACCTCGTCGGCTCCGAGCTGATGCCGATCACGATCGAGGGACCGGTGACCGACCGCAGGAGCTGGGCTGCTATCAAAGAACGTCTCGACCCTGCCACGCCGGGGCGACTGCCCGAAAACTGGGAGGCCATCTGTCGCGAGGCGTGCGAGAGCGGTGAGGCCGTCTACGCGGGCGACCTACCCCTGGGCTTCTTCGGCGCGCCGCGCGAGCTCCTCGGGTTCGAACGCCAGGCGATGCTCTTCTATGATGACCCGGCGCTGATGCACGAGATCCTGGATACGCTGTGCGACCTCTGGATCGCCTACCTCGACCGCATCCAGGACGACGTGACGCTGGACTGGTACTTCGTCTGGGAAGATATGTGCTATAAGAACGGCCCGCTGATCAGCCCGAAGCTCTTCCGGGAGTTCCTGCTTCCACGGTACAAGCGACTGACCGCCGCGTTACGCAGGCGCGGCTGCACGCAGGTGCTGGTCGATAGCGACGGCGATCAACGGATGCTCACCCCCCTGTGGATCGAGGGCGGCGTCACCATCATCTTCCCCTGGGAGACACAGTTCGGGCTGGACCTCACCGAGGTCCGCCGCCAGTATCCGGCGGTGGGCCTCATGGGCGGGCTCAACAAGGCCGCGTTGGCCCACGGGAGAGACGCCATCGACCACGAGCTCGAGAAAGTGCCCTGGCTGCTCGAGCAGGGGCGCTACCTGCCGGGGCTCGACCACGGGGTCCCCAACGACGTCTCGTGGGACGATTACCGCTACTTCTACGAGCGCCTGCGGGAGCTGATCTGGCGCTACCCGCCCGCCTCCATCTAGAGGCAAGCGCCGTCCCTCCCGTGCCTGGCACTCCGTGATCCGCGGTGCCGGGGACCTGTCAAGCAGACACCACCGGCCACGCAACCCGCCTCCTCGAGAGCCCACGGTCCCCGGCACCTCACGCGCGCTGCCGGCCCAAGTTCCGCGGTGCCGGGGACCTGTCCAGCAGCCTTCACCTATCGCGCAGCCACGCCCGATGCAGACCCACGGTCCCCGGCACCTGGTG
>JAXGUU010000620.1:0-1545 GCA_040774145.1 Anaerolineae bacterium | reverse complement strand
GCAGCGCAAGCTCGGCGCCCGACACACCGCGCAGTCGCGCCTGGAGCCGTCGCCAGACCTGCCGCGGCCCGATGGTGGCACGCATCTGCGCATCGACGGTGCGCGCAAGATCGCGCACCGCCTCCGAGACCGCGCGCACGACCGTCTGGCCGATGATCGGGTAGAGCGCCTCGATCATCTCGTCGCGCGCGTCGCGGATCTTCAACCGCAGGGCCTCCGAAAGAATCGGGGCAATCGCCGCCGCGAGCCACGTTTCATCGTCGAGGCGCGCCTGCAGGCCATCGAGGGCCGCCCGCAGTTCATCTACGGAGCGGCGCTCAGGCTGCACCAGGATAGCGCGCAGCTCCTCAAGCGAGGACTCGGTGGGGGGCATCCCTGCGCCCGAGTTAGCGGGCGTGCCGGTCACCGCGCGACTACGCGTCCCCGAGCGCCTGGAGATCGGCAGGCAGGTCGCCCAGGCCGTCGTCGGCCTTCAGCTGGGTCCCGAGCTCAATGAGCAGGTCACCCAACATGACGCGATCGACCTTGTCCGCAGTCAGACGCTGCGCGGTGTCACGGAGCTCGGCGCGAATGCCGTCGTCGGCGGTGCGCAGCTCCTGACGCAGTGCCTGCATCTTCTTGGCGTGGTCGGTGTCCTGCTCTGACAACGCCTCCGTGAGGCGGTCGATCTCCTGCTGGAGACGCTCCAGATCTCGCGTCACCGCCGAGAAGCGCCCCTCATAGTCGCGCATCTGGCGCCCGAAGATGATGTCGCGGATGCGTTCGACATCCTGCGGCGTGCTGGCCTTGGTCGGTTCCTCTGCCTGGCTACTAGCCATCGATCCCTCCTGGGTCCAAAGTTCGTTGCGAGTATACGTCAGGACACGGCAAATCGGTACCCCGAGCCACGCTCGGTCACAATGTACGTCGGACTCCCGGGATCCCGCTCGAGTTTGGCCCGCAAGCGGCGCACGTGCACGCGGAGTTTTTCCTCATAGGCTTCCTCGAGGGGCCACAGGCGCTGCAGCAGGTAGCTCGCGGGCACCACGTGCCCGGCGTTGCGGAGCAGGATGTAGAGCAGCTTGGTCTCGATAGGGGTCAGGTGAACCGGGGTACCGTCCACCCGCACCTCCTGGTGGGCGAAACCAACCCGTAGGCTGGCGTCGATCGCCACCTCCCGTTCGGTCGTGTAGCCGAAGTCCTGGATGCGGCGCAGGATGCGTTCCACCCGGGCGACGAGCTGGCGCGGACTGAAGGGCTTGACGACGTAGTCCTCGGCGTAGAATTGCAGCCCCCGCACAATCGTGTCTTCCTCATCGACAGCTGTGAGCAGGATGATCGGAAGGTCACAGAAACTGTGGACCTGTTCGCAGAACGCGAAGCCCCCCATCCCTGGCATGACGAGGTCGACGATTGCCAGGTGGGGCAGGCCCTGGGCACCAATCAGGGACAGCGCTACCTCACCGGACGATGCACTGGTCACGCCGTATCCCGCGTGCTCGAGCTTCTGAGCCACCATGTCCAGAATCGAGCGATCATCGTCAACGACGAGAATGCGCTGCGTTG
>JAXGUU010000619.1:0-1548 GCA_040774145.1 Anaerolineae bacterium | reverse complement strand
CGGATAGATTCTAAGGGCTCGGGGGTGTTAGCTTGAGGCTAGCGCGAATCTGCCTGTTGCTGGGCACGGTGGTCTTGGTGGCGGCTGCGTGTGCCGGCGACACCGGCGGCGTCCTCTACGGCACCGTCGCCAGCCGGCCCGAGAACGCCGCCGCGCTCCACGCTGCAGGGTTGCAGGCCGTGACCTACGAGGTCTACTGGGACCGGCTCCAGCCGGCGCGTGACGCCTATGATGAGGCACAGCTCGAACGGGCACGGCTTGATCTGGCGACGTTCCGCGAGGCCGGGATGGAGGTGGTGCTCAGTCTGGGCCTGCAGTACCCGCCGGCGTGGGCCTTTGAGGTGCCGCACAGCCGCTACGTGAACCAGTACGGCGAGGCCTACGTGGGGGATGAGCCCGGCGCCAATGGCCTCAACGCGGTCTTCAACCAGGAGATCCGCGACCTGCAGGCCACCTACGTCGCCTGGACTCTTGAGGCCCTGGGACGCGATGCCTATGCGGTCCGGTTGGGATGGTGTTACTATGGCGAGCTCTCCTATCCGATTCACCGCTATGGCGATCGGGTGAACGTCTATTGGGGCTTTGATGATCCGGCGTTAGGCCGCGCTGCGGGACTGCCGGCAACGCTGACTCCGAATCCGGTGCCCGACTGGAGACCCGGTGAGCCAAGCACGGGCCACGCCTCCGCCCAGCAGTTCGCAGATTGGTACCTGGGCGCGATGACCGATTACCAGAATTGGCAGGTCGTTACCGTGCGGGCGCACTACGACGGTCGGCTCGCGGTGCTCTACCCCTCGTGGGGCGTGCGACCAGGGCAGCTTGAGGCTGCGGTCGCGCGGGATCTCAGCGGATTCACACCCGCCGAGCAGAACGGCGAGATCCAGCGCGGACACGACTTCGCGAGGCACGTGCACAGCCTGACGGATCGGCAGACCGTCGTGTACACGACGTGGGTGGACGCCGCCGACGCCATCGTCGACGATGCGGGCGTGGACCGCGCCGGCTGGAGTCCTGTGCACTACCTTGCCCAGCTCGCCGAAGAACACAGGCTCAACCTTGAGGTCTGGGGGGAGAACACCGGGTGGGGCACGTCCGAGCAGATGCGCCTCAGCTTCGAGCGGGTGCAGGCCTTCGGCCTGACGGGGCTCTTCTGGGCCTTCGAGGAGCAGCTGCTGGATCCCGGCGGTCGCTGGGCGACGCTGGGGGACTACCAGGCGTTGATCGAGGCGCTCGATGAGAGCTGAGCTTGGGTGGGCCTTGTCGGTGAGCCGGGCCAGGTGGTGGGGCGCAGCATCGGCCCTGCTGATGAGTGTTTCGCCAAGGGGAGGGCTAACGTGAAGACAGAGAGTGCTGGGGCCTGCTATGATCTCAAGTCGGTCAGACTGCCCTATCTCAGCGGGCTCGGGCTGCGTCTTTTTGTCGAGCTTTTGGAAGGACCGCTGGGAGGGCTGCTGATGCCGAGCTTGTTGCGTAGCGGCGGCATCCTCTGGCTGCGCGAGCAGCAGATCGACGAGGCGCCGACACCCCGACCGCTTCACCCTACGGGCG
>JAXGUU010000618.1:0-1568 GCA_040774145.1 Anaerolineae bacterium | reverse complement strand
CGGGAGCCCCAGTCTCACCCCGTTCATCACCGAGCACCGGGAGCTGCTGGCCTCCGATGTCGCGGTGATCTCCGACTCGCACATCCTCGGCCCCGACCTGCCGAGCATCGTCTACGCCCTGCGCGGGCTGGCGTACGTTGAGGTCGAGGTGTCGGGGCCGGCGTACGACCTGCACTCCGGCATTTACGGTGGGGCGGTGAATAACCCGCTGAATGCGCTCTGCCGGATGATCGCGCAGCTGCAAGGGGAGGATGGGAGGATCACCATCCCCGGCTTCTATGATCGCGTCAGGTCATTGGAGCCCGCGGAGCGGCGCGAGCTGGCACGGATTCCCTTTGAGCGGGAAGCGTGGCTGGAGGAGGCCGGCGTGCCTACCGATTGGGGCGAGGGCGACTACACGATCATCGAGCGCACCTCGGCGCGACCGACGCTCGACGTGAACGGCATCTGGGGCGGGTATATGGAGCCGGGGGCCAAGACCGTGCTGCCGAGTGCGGCGTATGCGAAGATCTCGATGCGTCTGGTGCCCGATCAGGAGCCGGCGGAGATCACGCAGCTGATCACCGACCATCTGCAGCAGCTTGCCCCGCCTTCCGTGACGGTGAGGGTGAGCGATCTGCACGGCGGCGCAGGGGCGATTGTCGATCGTGATGCCCCGGCGATGCGTGTGGCGGCGCGGGCCTATCAGGAGACCTTCGGCGTCTCGCCGGTCTTTGTGCGCGAGGGTGGCTCGATCCCTGTCGTGGCGACCTTCAAGGAGCAGCTCGGCATCGAGACGATCCTGATGGGTTTTGGTCTCCCCGATGACCGGCTGCATTCGCCGAACGAGAAGCTGCACCTGCCGACCTTCTATCGCGGAATCGACACGGTGATCCGCTTCCAGGCCCTGCTCGCGCAGGCGCTGTCCGGGAGAGGCCAGTAGGCGCAGGGCGATTCAGGGGCCCGGCAAGGGAGGTGGGGTGGATCGAGCAAGAGACCTAGGCTCCTCAAGCATCATCTTCACGGCGACCCCGTTGGGGCTCATGTGGCTGTGGGCGACCGACGATGGGCTTTGCGGCGTCGGCTACGGTGACAGCTTGGACCGATCCTACCTGGACCGGATGGCGCGCTTCGGCGTGGTACCGCCGGCGCCGGTGCGGACGCCGTTGCTGGAGCAGGCGCGCAGCCGGCTGCTCGACTACTTCAACTGGCGACAGGATACCTTCGACCTGCCGCTCGACCTGCGCGGCACCGACTTCCAGCTCAAGGTGTGGGAGCGGCTGCGTGGTGTCGGTTACGCCGAGACGACGACCTATGGCGCTATTGCTACACTGCTGGGCAATCCGGATGCCTCGCAGGCGGTCGGTCAGGCGATCGGCGCCAATCCCCTAGCGATCGTCGTGCCGTGCCATCGGGTCATGGGTGCGGACGGGGGGCTCTTGGGCTACGCCGGTGGGATCGAGCGCAAGGCGGCGTTGCTGGCGCTGGAGCAGGCGGGCCAGCAACTGCGACTGCAGCTGCGGCTGCCGTTGTGGTGAGTCACGCGTCCGGGCTGATCTCGATAAAGAAGGCGTCCGCGTCCGCCTGAT
>JAXGUU010000617.1:0-1578 GCA_040774145.1 Anaerolineae bacterium | reverse complement strand
GCTATACTACACACACGACACCTCCTTGTTTGTGAGTGGTTTTGCTTGCTGCCTCCACTCTACAGGAAGTGTCGTTTCTTCGGTTGTCCTCTCGCTAGCGCTTGGGTTGGCTTCTACCCCTCTGACTTACTGCGGAATCCCTGGGGAGAGCGCGAGGAAGCTGCAGATGGGCGAATCGCACGTCTCAAATCGGCCTATCCGCAGGTATGAAGGTGGGTACCCCCCTCAGCTGCCCTTCCGCTCTCTCGCGTCCCAGAAGGCCGTGCGAAAGGCCTCGAAGCGCTGGTCAAGAATCGCATCGCGGATGTCATGAATGAGCGTGAGCATCGTGTGGAGGTTGTGCTGGGTCAACAACGTCGCGCCGAGGATCTCCTTAGCGACAACCAGGTGGCGGATATAGGCCCGACTGAAGTGCCGGCAGGTGGGGCACGTACACGCGGCATCGAGCGGCGCGGGGTCGTCGGCGAAGCGGGCGTTGCGCATATTGAGCTTGCCGTCGCGCAAGAGCGCCTGCCCGTTGCGGGCCACGCGGGTGGGCAGGACGCAGTCAAAGATGTCGATACCTCGCGCTACGCCCTCGACCAAGTCCTCGGGCGTCCCCACCCCCATCAGGTAGCGTGGTTTGCCCGCCGGCAACAGCGGCGTGGTCACGTCGAGCGTCGCCAGCATCTCGTCCTTGCTCTCACCGACCGAGAGCCCGCCGATCGCGTAGCCCGGGAAGTCCAGCGCCGTCAAATGGCGGGCGCTCGCCTCACGCAGGTCGGCGAAGACGCCCCCCTGGACGATACCGAAGAGCGCCTGATCCTCGCGCGTGTGCGCCGCCAGGCAGCGCTCGGCCCAGGCGTGCGTCCGGGGCAGGGCATAGCGCTTGAGGTAGTCGTAGTCGTCGGGTACAGCGCACTCATCCAGCACCATCGCGATATCGGCGCCCAGGTTCTGCTCGATCTCAATGACCTTCTCGGGCGTAAACCGGTGCTGCCGCCCGTCGATATGGGAGCGGAAGGTCACGCCGTCCTCATCGATCCGGCGCAGCGACTCCTCACCCCGGTGTCCCGCGAGACTGAAGACCTGAAAGCCGCCCGAGTCGGTCAGCATCGGACCGTCCCACGCCATGAAGGCGTGCAGCCCGCCCAGCCGGGCGATCAACTCGTCGCCGGGGCGCAGATAAAGGTGGTAGGTATTTGCCAACACCAACGAGGCGCCGACCTCGCGCAACTGCTGCGGCGTGACCGCCTTCACCGTCGCCTGCGTGCCGACCGGTGCATAGATCGGGGTCGCGAGCGGCCCGTGCGCGGTATGAAAGACCCCCGCCCGTGCTTGATCCTCGGTGGCTAACAACTCAAATGTCAATAGGCTCATCCGCAACGCTCCAGTTCGCTCAAGGGCCCCTAGGCCTCACCCGGGGCATGATACCATAAACACAGTCGTTCGCGGTTCGGTAGCGCCACAGTTAACCGTGGTCACGTAAGCCACTCCGCTTTGAGGGCCAGAAAGGCCTTGGAGGGCCGACCCCGGCGTTTCGGAAGCTGGGGCGGATGTGGGACTCGGTACCATAACAGTTCCTCCAGCGACCACTTG
>JAXGUU010000616.1:0-1613 GCA_040774145.1 Anaerolineae bacterium | reverse complement strand
CTCAGGGAGCGCGAGCAGGCCGGACTGCGCCGCTCGGCCGGCCACAGTGACAAGAGAGGCGAGGCTCTCCGGCCGCACTAGGCACTCCCGGGCCAGCGTTCCACCCACTCCGCAACTGCCCTGGGCATGGGCGCTGAGGCGCCCTCAACGCAGCGCTTGACGGCATTCCGCATGGTCGGGCCGCCCCCCTGATCACAGGCTTCATCGTACGCCAGTCGTGCTCTCGTGGCGCCGGCGGTCACGCCTACGCCTATGGGAATCGCGGATAGCCCTTGACAGCATGCTCGGGAGACGTCTAGAATGAGGTCGTGATGCTAATCATTAGGTAATTATCAAGTCGACTGAAGGGAACTAGATGCAAACTGAGTGGCTAGAGCCATGGCAAGCAGCTGCTTCGCTTCGCGTGAGTGTTGCCACCGTCTACCGGTGGCTGAAAGCCGGGACATTGAAGGGCGAGCGGCGAGGCAGGGGCTGGCGCATCGCCAGCGCGGAAGTTGGCCGCAAGTGTCAGGAGAACCCCGCTCCCGACAGGGAGCGCCCTGCGCCGGTACCACCCCGGGAGAAGCGCGGTCGCGGGAGGTACCGGGTGCGCGCTACTGGCCTGCCTGTCATCGGGCACGCGGGGATGTTGCGAACCCCACGCCTGCTTGGGGAGTCTGGCACCTCCGTCCTCGGTCAGGACTACAACCGGGGGCTCGAGCCCAAGGGCAGGCTTCGGGATCTGCTGGTCACGGTGTACCAAGACGGCGCCACCGAACTTAGCAGCCGGGAGCTGCTCTCGGCTTTCGGGCACCAGAGGCGGGGCAGCAGACTGGCCGAAGCTGTCACCGGCTTCTTCGAGGAGCGGGGCGTGACGCTGGAGCCAGCACTCAGGGACGCACGGCCCGATGGCACCGTGCGCCTAGCGAGGCTGGCCGAGCACTTCGCACCCGACAGGCTGGCTACGGAGCTTCGCCAGGAGCTCGGAACGCTGGCGGCGGCGCGGGCCAGACTGAGGTACCGCGACCTACTGCTCTTCTGCGGCTGCGCCAGCGATGGATCGGAGGCACGAGACACGCTGGACGCGGTGCTTCGCGCCGGCGACCTACGGTGTGATCCTCCAGTCGGCGAGGCGAGCGAGTCCACCTGGATCTACCTGTCACCGGGAAGCAGGTCTCTCTACGTCGAGCCGATCTGCACGGAGCCGGAGAGAAGCCGCGTCAGGGTCGAGGACGCGGATGGGTGGCTGGAGTCGAACTACACGGACTGGAAGAGCCCTCAGCAACACCAGGTGACCAAGCGGTTCATCGAAGGGGATCGGGACACGCTCGGCGTTCTGCCGACGGGGAGCTGCAGGTCGCTCTGCTTCCAGCTAGCGGCCAATCGCCTGTCATCCGACGGCCTGACCCTAGTGGTTTCCCCACTGCTTCCCCAGGTCGCCGATCAGACCGAAGTCGGCATACAGCGCGTCACGTCCCTGAACAGCACGGTACCGACAGATGACCGACAACAACGTCTCCGGGGCCTGTGGGAAGGGAAGTACTCACTCCTCTACGTCACGCCTGAGCAGCTCGGCTCCGAGAGCCTCCTGCGCATCCTGATCCATGGTCCCAGACACAACGGGACGCCCGTCG
>JAXGUU010000615.1:0-1619 GCA_040774145.1 Anaerolineae bacterium | reverse complement strand
AGCCTGGTGCTGCCAGAAGACTATGGCCTACGGCTCGGCCCGGGAACCACGTTGCGCTTTGCGCCCGAGGCCTACGTCCTGGCGCGTGGTCCCCTGACCTTCGAGGGTACCGCCGATGCGCCGGTCGTCCTCCAGCCCGTGGAGGACGTGTGGCATGGGATCGTCGTGCTGGATGCCGGTGCGCCATCGGTGTGGACGCACGTGACCGTCGAGGATACGGACGTGATCGAGCTGCCCGGTTGGACACTGACGGGAGCGATAACGTTCTATCAGAGTCCGCTTCAGCTCAGTGCCAGCCGCATCATTGGCACCCGGGCTGAAGATGCGATCAACACCATCCGGACCACGTTCCACTTCCGGGGCATCGAGGTCGCCGGGACGGCCTCGGATGCCTTTGATGCTGATTTCTGCGAGGGGACGGTGACGCAAAGCAGCTTCCACGATATCGGCGGCGATGCAGTCGACGTCAGCGGGACGCAGCTTGCGGTCGAGGATGTCCGCATCGTCGCGATTGGCGACAAGGGGGTATCCGTCGGTGAAGCCAGCCGGGCCACAATCCGTGGCTTGAGCGTCGAGGGGGCCGACTATGGCCTTGTGAGCAAGGATATGTCGCACGCGGCGGCGGAGGATGTCACGATTGCGGCCGCGCGCGTTGCGGGGCTGGCGGCGTACGTCAAGAAGCCAGAGTATGGCGCCGCGACGATGGAGGCGCGTGGGATCAGGTTTGTCGATGTGCCTCCAGAACGGATCAGCCTTGTGCAGACCGGGAGCTGGATCGATCTCGAGGGTACCCGGATCTGGGGCATCGACGTCGACGTTGACGCACTGTACGACCGGTGACACCTGTCACGTCAGGTCGCCGCGCTGATTCCTCGGACTGAAGCTTTCTTGTTGTTACGGCTGCCCCACACCCGGAGCGCAGTGTCAGCCGAAGACTCCCGTCACCCCCGGCATCTTTGGCGAGGGCCTCAGCGCCAGCGTCTGAGCTATTCTCCGCGTGGCCCTTCAGGGGATGGCGGCGTCCTTTTCCCAGCCTCGGTTTGATTCACCGCCCGCACCGGGGTAGAATGGGGTCTGAGACTGACCATGCGAAGGGTACCAAGCACGCAACACCTGAGGTGGGCCGGAACGGCGATGCTCGTTCTGGTCGTGATCGCGTTCGCTGCCGGGCCGGTTGCAGCCGAAACACAGGAACGCCCGGTCGTGCCGCCGACGTGGGCGCGCTGCTGGATCGATCGGGGTGGATTGCCGCCGGCGCATGTCGAGGCGGCGACCACGCTGCTGGGCGGCGACGCTCTGGTGACAGGTATCGACTTCCGGCTCCCGCCACGGCAAGTGCGCGAGCTGCTGGGTGTGCCGGGGGGCAGGGGACTGTCCATGGAGGTGGTCCTTGAGGCCGAGGTGCCCCTCTGGCGTTTGACGACGGCGCACGAGCAACTCGTCGCCGGCGAAGCGCTGTCACTCACCCACGGAGTCAACGCCTGTCTGCCCTACCCTGTCACGTCGCTGGCGCTCACGCCCCAGCCCATGGTGCGCGGTCAGACGGCGATGCTCTCGATTGAGACCGACCGGATGGCGTTCTGTGAGGCCAGCTATTTGGGCCAGAGTGAGCGCTGCTT
>JAXGUU010000614.1:0-1626 GCA_040774145.1 Anaerolineae bacterium | reverse complement strand
GTTGGCGCCCGTCAGGTAAGATAGTCGCGGAGTTTGCGGCTGCGAGTCGGGTGCCGCAGTTTGCGCAGCGCCTTCGATTCGATCTGGCGGATACGCTCGCGCGTCACGCCAAAGCGCGCACCGACCTCTTCGAGCGTGCGGCTCTCGCCATCCTCAAGGCCAAAGCGCAGCATCAGCACATCCCGCTCGCGATCGGTGAGTTGGTCCAGCGCCTCGCGCATCTGCTGGCGCAAGAGTTCGCGGTTGGTCTCTTCGGCTGGGCTGGCCGTCGAGTCATCCGCGATAAAATCGACCAGGATGCTGTTGTCCTCCGCGCCTACCGGCGTTTCGAGGGACATCGGCTCCTGCGAGACGCGCATCAACTGACGGACCTTTTCCGCGGCCCGCCGCACGCGGCGAGCGACGTCCGGCGGCAGCCGGACACCGTTCGTCTGCGCCTCCTCCCAGGAACGCCGGTCAGCCTCGGAGACGAGGCCCATCTCCACGGCAATCTCTTCGGGAGTCGCATCGCGACCCATCTCCTGCTGCAGTTCCCGCATGGTGCGCGTCACGCGGTTGATGGACTCGACCATGTGCACGGGAATGCGGATGGTGCGCGCCTGATCGGCGATGGCGCGGCTGATCGCCTGCCGGATCCACCAGGTGGCGTAGGTGCTGAACTTGAAGCCCTTGGAGTAGTCAAACTTTTCCACGGCGCGCAGGAGCCCCAGGTTCCCCTCCTGGATCAGGTCCAGCAGGTTCAGGCCGCGTCCGAGGTAGCGCTTGGCTACGCTCACCACCAGCCTCAGGTTCGCCTCGGCGAGCCGGCGCTGAGCGATCACTCCCTGCATCACCTTGAGGGTGTTCGCCTGGCGCTCCTGCGGGGTGAGCGGTGTGCTCTCGTCCTCCAGGCGGGCGGCGGCCAGGAAGCCTTCCTGGATGGCGCGCGACAGCCGAATCTCCTCCTCGGCGCTCAGGAGCGGGACGCGCCCGATCTCCCGAAGGTACATGCGCACCGCATCGTTGGGGGTATCCACGTCCAGAAGGGCGTCCGAGGCGACGTCGTCGTCCTCCTCAGCGACGAGTTCGGACTCGAGGCTTTGCAGGTCCTCATCGTCCACGTCGATCGCCAGATCCTCGTCCTCCAGGATCGGCAGGCCGAGACCGTGCAGCACGCGGAGGGCTTCGTCCACCTTGTCGTCTTCGGTCGAGCCGAAAGCGTCGTCGATGTCCTTACGGGCGAGGAAACCGTCGCCGGTGGCCTTGGCGACCAGGGCGTCTATGCGCTTGTCGAGCCCCTGATCTTCGGTCATGGGCACCCCTCTAGGATAGATCCGGTCCCTTGCGGCTCCGCCCGACGAGTGTTGCCGCGTAGTATTGGCGGTGCACCTCGAGGTACTCGCGGGTGCACTGCTCAATCAGACTGTTCAGGCGCTGCGTCTCCTCCTGATCACGCTGTTCCGAGGCATCCTGGAGCAGAAAGCGCAGATCAGTCAGAGTGCGGGACAGTTGTGCCTGGCGCAGACGCAGGGCGGACTTGGCCAGGTCTTCACGCGCGGCGTCCAGAGGGGTGGCGGGACCTCTCTGCAGGGATTGCAGCAGCGATTCTACATGAGCGCGCAAAGTGGTGTCAAGCGCGGCGAGGGC
>JAXGUU010000613.1:0-1634 GCA_040774145.1 Anaerolineae bacterium | reverse complement strand
TACGAGCAGATCATCCAGCGCGCCGGAACGCACCTCGTCCGGATCCAGCCAACGTTCGTAGGCATCCGGCGGCAGGATCACCGGCATTCGATTGTGAATCGGCGCGACCAGCTCGTTGGGTTCCGTCGTCAGGATCGTACACGAGAGCAGCGGCGTATCATCGGGTCGCCAGATCTCCCACAATCCCGCGAAGGCGAAGGGCTCGCCCGAGGCCATCCGCACATACATCGGTGTCTTGGTGCGGCTGCCGGGCTCGCTGCGCCACTCATAGAAACCGTCGGCAAGGATCAGGCAACGCCGTCGCCGGTAAGCTGCACGAAACGCAGGCTTCTCCGCAGCGGTCTCGGCACGCGCATTGATCATACGGCTGCCGATGCTCGGGTCCTTGGCCCAGAAGGGAACCAGCCCCCATTGGAATAGGGTGGCGCGCTGCGGTTCATCGTTGGGAATCGCCACGACCTGTTGGGTCGGGGCGATGTTATAGCGGGGGGGCAAGGGCCCGGCGAAGTCAACGCCTGGAAAGGCCTTGATCAGATCACCGAACTGCACCCACAGCGTAAATCGACCACACATCACTTCACCTCCGCGCTACACCGTCTCATGCACAGGACGGCGTCACTCGCCGGCGACCTCATCCGACACAGGCTGCGCTCCATCGCCGGTCGGGAAGACGCCACCGAAGGCGTCCTCGCGCAGCCATTGCTTACCGTCCACAGACACGCCGTTGGCCCAGACTTCCCAATGGAGGTGAGCACCGGTTGAAAGCCCTGTGTTGCCCACCAAGGCGAATGCCTGGCCCCGTGTGACGGTCTCCCCCACTTCGAGATCGATCCGCGACAGGTGCCAGTAGCCCGTGACCAGGCCCGCGCCATGATCCAACAGCACGGCGTTGCCGCGCATCTCCAGCGCCTCCGCCATCACGACCACGCCGTCGGCGGGGGCGAGGACCTCCATCCCGGTCCACGCGCGAAAGTCCACGCCACTGTGGTACCCGCCCACCGTTCCTCCGTAGGAGCGACGGTCGCCGTAATCAGCCGAGACCGGCACAACCTGTGCCAAGGGCCACGCCAGAGGCAGCTCCCAGCGCCGCTCGGGCGAGCGCAGCGACCGCCACTGAGCCAGATAGGCGTCCTCAGACGCCCTGAGGGCCGGATCCATGAGGGCCGCCAATGAGGGCGGAGGGTTGATCGTCTGAAAGCCGTAGCTGCCGGGAGCGACGTCGAGCGTCAGCGTGAACGCCGCCATGTGCGCCCCGGAGGCGACGTCAACGCGCAGCGGATAGCTGCCGGGCTCCTCAAGGGCCGAGATGCCCATAGGCACGATGAACTCGGAGGCGCCTTCACGAAAGCATGGTTCGCGCTGACCGAGATAGGTCACCTGACAATCCGCGTCCGCGTCAATCTCCAGACGCAGCAGCGCTGTATGCCCGCGCACGATGGGCTGCTCAGAGAGGGCCACTGCGCGCACAGGGTAGGGCAAACAGCCGCTCACGCGATGCGTCTGGGAGAACGGCTGCCGGGCGTCCGGGAAGGTCACCGCAGGCACCGTGCGCCAATATGGAACCTCCGCCGTCAACCACGACGATGAGGGTGCCGGCGTGTGGGCAGGTCCCCCAACCACCGTCCGGGCTGCCC
>JAXGUU010000612.1:0-1646 GCA_040774145.1 Anaerolineae bacterium | reverse complement strand
CTACCGCGAGTACGTCCGTCTTGCCGGCGGCGTCTCCGTCGTCGGCGCCGGCGCCGATCAAACGATCATCCAACCTCCCGGGCCGGGTGCTCCATCGGAGGCTCTGGTGCGCGCTGCCGGCGTGACCGGCGCCCGCCTCTCGGGCGTGACGCTGGACGGACTCGACCTGGGCGTTGACGGCATCCACGTGTCCCAGGGGGCCCGGTCGGCGGTGCTCTCCCGCACCATCATCCGGGGCACCGACACCGCCATGCACGTGGACGGTGCGGAGACGGAGCTCGAGGTGGTCAACAACACCATCGTGCAGAACCACCATGGACTGCAGGCGACCTCCTGTGCCCCCCTGGACCTGCGGAACAGCGTCTTCGCCTACCACAGCGGTACGGGCCTGGCCTATGATGCGGGCTGCAGCACGCCGCGCCTGCACACCTACAACAACTTCTGGGCCAACGCGCTCGACATCAGCTCGGGGAGTCCGGGAGCGGGCGACATCTTCCTGGATCCCCTCTTCGAGGACGCCCAGTGGCAGGACTTCCGCCCTCGTGAGGACTCGCCGCTCATCGATGCCGGCAATCCGGCCGATCCCGCCCCGCCCGGGACCGGCACCCGGGTGGACATCGGCTACCTCGAACGGGGTCGCGCCGCCTTCTATGCCGATGATGACTACTGCAAGGGCTGCCCGAACGACGGCCTCACCTGGCAAGTGGATGCCTTTGACCGCATCCGGGACGCCCTGGAGGCCGCCGCGACAACGCTTGAGGCCTATGCCGGCGCTGCCCGGCAACCGCAACTCACCGTCGGCGTGGCCCCGGGGCTCTACCCCGAGCACGTGACCCTCCCCAGCTACGTGCGTTTGGTGGGAGGGGCTTCGCCCACCTCCGCTGAGGAGGTGCGCATCGACGGAGGCGGCACCGGCACCCCCCTGAGCTTCAACGGCGTGGTCCACGCGGAGGCGCGTGGCCTCACCATCACCGGCGCGGCGGATGCCGGCATCGAGGTCCTGGGCGCGAGCAACACGATCACCATCACGCGCAACCTCATCCGCGATAATCCCACCGGCGTGGCCTTCAGCGACCAAGCCACCGGTGTCGTCACCTTCAACACGCTGGCAGGTAACAGCGAACACGGCATATCCGCCCATGGTCAGGCGACGTGGGCCTCCGTGGAGAACAACCTCCTCCACGCCAACGGCGTGGGGCTCTTCGCAGCGTCCGGCGGTCAGCTGTTCAGTGCCTACAACCTGCTCAACAACCTCCAGGACTACGAGGACGTGCGCGCAGGAGAGGGCGATCTCGAGCAACAGGCCCCCCGCTTCCGGCCCGGCAGCTATCGTCTTGACACCGGCTCCCCCGCCATCGATGCAGCCTCGCCCTCAGCGGAGGTCCCGAGTGGCGGCGGGGTGCGGGCCGACATCGGCTACCACGAGTTGCTGGCGGCACCGATCACGCTCTTCCTCGGACGTGAGGGGGTCTCGACCGCGCTGGGCAGCGCAGGTGTGGGCGGTGTCGAGGTCGGCGTCGTCTACGTCACGGATCCCAACCTCCCGGTCACCGCGACGCAGCCCACGAGCTGGGAGACTGTGGCGCTCGATACACCCGGTCAAACGCTATCCTACTGGCGCACCGCCGTGACCCCGACGCAGGAGG
>JAXGUU010000611.1:0-1654 GCA_040774145.1 Anaerolineae bacterium | reverse complement strand
GTGGCCGACAAGGCCTTCGTCGAGGGGCGCCTCTTCTACGTCCGCCCGTTCCTGACGCCCACGGCCACCCCGCCGCCGACCTCAACCCCACGTCCGGTGGTGGCGGGCCCCGCCCCCACCCCGCGCCCGCTCTCGTCGTATGTCAACAAGATCGTGTTTATGGCCGATTCGCCGAGCCGGGGCCAGATCTGGTTGATGAACCCCGACGGGACGGGGAGGCAACACCTGGGGCGGACCGCGGACCTCCTGACGCAGTTTGAGGAACTCCGGGACAGCGAACGCTACTCCCCGGATCGCGATCGCTTTGCCTTCAGCCAGCCACCCGCGCCCAACGACCCCTGGCAGCAGGTGTTCGTGTCGATCCCGGAGCAGTTGCGAACCGGAGGCGGCTTCGCAACCCAGGTGACCCAATTCCAGGCCGACTGCACCGACCCGGTCTGGTCGCCCGACGGGAACTGGCTCGCCTTCGTTTCGGGCGAGCTCGACAGTGACGACGTCTGGATCATCCAGGTTGACCGCAGCTTTCCACAGAACCTGACGCCCAACATCTGGGAGTGGGACCGCCACCCTTCGTGGTCGCCCGATAGCGGCAAAATCGCGTTCTGGTCCAACCGCTCGGGTCTGCTGCAGATCTACACCATGAACACCGATGGCACCCGGGTGACCAATATCAGCAACACGGCCTGGGACGAATACAGCCCCATCTGGGTCAAGCAGGAGACAAGGTAATGATGCGCAGACGCAGCAACGGCAACGTTGAGCCGACGCCGGCTCGCCCCAGCACAATGCAGGCGCCGGCGCCTGCTCGCTCACAACAGGCGCGGGCCTACAACGAGATCAGGGAGCGGGTCCAACGGCGCCTCCTGGCCGAGCTGAGCCCCGTCGTCGATACCAACGACGCGCAGAGCGTGCGCCGGGCGCTCGAGCAGATCTTCGTCGAGACGCTGCAGGACGAGCGGCTGCCGATGAGCCGGTCTGACCGCAACCTGCTCTTCGAGCAGATCGTGGCCGATGTGCTGGGTTACGGGCCGATCGAGCCCTTCCTGCGCGACGAGACCGTCACCGAGATCCTGGTGAATGGGCCCGACCGCATCTACATCGAGCGCGGCGGCATCCTGGAAGAGACCGACGTCCAGTTCCGCGACAACGATGAGGTCATGCACGTCATCGACCGTATCGTCACCCCGCTGGGACGGCGCGTCGACGAGTCCAGCCCGATGGTCGATGCCCGCTTGCCCGATGGCTCGCGCGTGAACATCATCATCCCGCCCCTGGCAATCGACGGCCCCTCAATCAGCATCCGCAAGTTCGCCCGCGCGATCTTCGACGTCGAAGACCTGATCAAGGTGGACACGCTGACGCGGACGCAGGCCGACTTCTTGCGGGCATGCGTCGAAGCCCGGCTCAACATCGTCGTCTCCGGCGGTATCTCCACCGGAAAGACAACGCTCCTCAATGCGCTCTCAGGCTTCCTGCCCGAGAACGAGCGCATCATCACGATCGAAGACTCAGCCGAGCTGCAGCTCCACCAGCGCCATGTCGTGCGGCTCGAAGCGCGGCCACCGAACATCGAGGGCAAGGGCCAGGTGCCGATCCGCCAACTGGTCATCAACGCACTGCGCATGCGCCCGGACCGCATCGTCGTCGGCGAGGT
>JAXGUU010000610.1:0-1661 GCA_040774145.1 Anaerolineae bacterium | reverse complement strand
TGGGCCTCACGCCGCGCCGCCGTCTCGAGCTCCGGGTTGAGACCCACGACGCCGATGCGGCGGTCATAGACGTAGGTGCGCTCGTTGTCCAGCGTCGCCACAAAGACCTCGACCGCGGGCAGCCTGATGTAGAGCGTGCCGTCGCCGGCAACCGCCACATCGCCCTCGCCGAGTTTGCCCAGATCCACGCCGGCGATGACCTCGCCAGCAGCGACCAAGAGCAGCCGGTCACCAAAGAGGAAGCCCAGCGGTCCCTGGCCCGTCTCGGCGGTCAGGACCTTCTCAATATGGTAGGAGACCGTCTCCAGACGGCTGAGGCGGTTGACGCTGCGGACCACCGTCGTCGGGCTGGGGTAGATCGTCGGCGTCGGTTCAGGCACGAGACGGCTCACCGGGGAGGCAGCCTCAGGGGAGGGCAGCGGCACTCGCACGCGCAACACCAACCACGTGCCGACCCCCACGATGGCGATCACCGCGAGTGACAGTATCACACGACCCAGCTTATCCATCTTCACCCCCACGGTTCGCGTGCGCTAAGGATCGATTCCAAGCATACTACCGAACCCGCCTCCCGTCAATTGCGGGTCCGCCGCAGGTGCGTTTTGGGACAGGGCGACTCGGCACCGACAAAGCAGAAGGTCGGCCGGCCTTCCGCCCGGCTGCGCTGTCATTCCGAACGAATATATAGAACGCACCTTGCGTGATCCGGAGGCTGACGCTATCCCACCCCCGCAACCTCGCCCCCCCACATCCGTAGACATGGCATAGACCAACGATAGAAGGAGAATATCCGATGACGACGGCACAACACAGACGCGCGATCTCTATCCTGATCGCCCTCCTCGCCCTAATCGCGACGCTCGGCTGCTCGATCAGCAGCTTCGGACTGGAGCGCGTGAGCGTGGGCGCCCTACGTTCCGAATCCATCTCCGTCGAACGCGAAAGCGCCGAGCAGGTCCGTGCGACGATCAGCATGAGCACCGGCGAGCTTGACGTCCGCCGCGGCACGGACGCCCTAATGGCTGCGGACTTCACCTACAACGTCGCCGCGTGGCGCCCTGAGGTATCCTACGCCATCGCCGACGGACAGGGACGGCTGACGGTCCGCCAGCCCAACACCGAGCAGATCTCCATCCGCGGGAGTACGCGGCAGGAATGGGACATCCGACTCAGTGACGAGGTCCCGCTCGATCTGCGCATCGAGGCCGGCGCGGGGCGCCAGGAGCTCGATCTGGCAGGACTACAGCTCACGGCGCTCGACGTCAAGCTCGGCGCCGGCAGCGCCACCGTCGACGTGAGCGACACCGCACTCCTCACCCGGCTGGATCTGGATATGGGGGCCGGCGATGTCGAGATCGATCTCGATGGCCCCTGGGCCCAGGACGCCGACGTCCGCATCCAGGGCGGGATCGGCGAGGTGACGCTCCGCCTGCCGCGTGATGCCGGCGTGCGCGTGACCGTCACCCGCGGCATCGGTGAGGTCAATACCACCAACCTCCGCCGCGACGGAAGCAACGTCTGGGTCAACGACGCCTACGGCGAGAGCGACGTCACCCTGGACGTCAACATCCGCGCCGGCGTCGGTCGCGTCACACTCGACGTCCGGGACTGAGCCGGCACGACCACGGGCGGGGACCTTGTCCCCGCCCCGTGGCTTTGTA
>JAXGUU010000609.1:0-1661 GCA_040774145.1 Anaerolineae bacterium | reverse complement strand
CGACTTCGACGAAGCGGCGCTACCGCACGCGGTGCGCCTTCTGGCGTCGGCGGTGTTCGACCTGCAGGCACGGCCCGTGAGGCGGTGAGGGCCTCCGGCCCTGTAGATCGGGCTCTCGGCTGACCTGCGTCCCCAAGCTCCTGATGGCTCCGCCTCGGCGAGGCGCGTTCGGAACTCCTCGATGGTGATTCCGTACCAGTGCACATCGAAGTAGCGGCCTTCACTGTAGCCCATGCGGCGGTGGGTGCCCTCAAGCGTGAAGCCGAGTCGCTCGTGAAGGCGGGCGGAGGCGGCGTTGAAGCTGTGGACCGAGACGGTGCATTTCTGATAAGGTGACAGCGTCCGAGGGTTCGAGCGCACGGAGTCGGATTCGTTCGGTCTGCCAGATATTCATCGACGTCCTCGTTTCGTCTTGCCGCGTGACGAGGTCAGTATAGGCGCGGCGACGCGCGAGGCAATCGCAAAGCCCAAATCGCAGGGTTCGAGCCTCAACAGTCGCTTGACAGATGGGCCGGATGGTGCTAATATATGAGCGTGCGCTCATATATTAAGCGAGGGTGAGATGACGGATGTGTTAGTCGGCCAAGAGGCTACCTGCGAAGTTGACGACCTGGAGGGTTGCCGCGATCAGGAGCTCGAGATGCTGGATGAGGCTACGGCCTCGCGGTTGGCGAGTACGTTCTCGGTGCTCAGCGACCCCACGCGGGTTCGCATCATCTCGGCGCTGGCAGGTGGGGAGCTCTGTGTGCACGAACTCGCAGAGGCCCTGGACATGACGCATTCGGCGGTATCGCATCAGCTGGCGACACTGCGGGAGATGCGTCTCGTCGCTCATACCAAGCAGGGACGGCACGTCTACTATGCCCTCGACGATGACCACATCTACGACCTCTTTCAACAGTGTCTGGCCCATGTCCGACACGCTTAGGGCGCCCGATACCCGGTCGACATAAACTGGAGATCAGCTATGCACAACGAATCCGTAACAGCAACCAAGGAACTCGACACCCCTTTCACCTACAAGATCGAGGGCCTCTCGTGCATCGACTGCGCGGGACGCATCGAGGCAGCGGTCCGACACCTTGACGGTGTCGTATCCGCTGAGGTCAACCACGGCACAGGGATGCTGAGCTTCAGGGCGGATGTGCCGGACTTCGACGTCGCGCCTGTCGCGAAGATCGTCCGCGACACAGGGCACAAGCTCGTCACGGAGTCTGCGTCGTCGCAGGTGCGGGGGGGCGTGATCGGCTTTCTGCGCTTTCTCCTCAGCTCCCGCGATAGCACCCTGACGGCGGTGGCTGCGCTCCTCTCGATAGCGGGGCTGATGGCAGCCTGGGTGGGTGCTCACGATGCGGTGCGTATCGCCCTCTTCGCGCTGGCCATCGCTACCGGGGGCCTGCCGGTTGCGCGGCACGCCTGGCAGGAGGTGTGGGTGGCGCGCGGGCTGGGCATCACCACCTTGATGGTCATCGCGGTGACAGGCGCGATGATCATCGGCGAGTGGGCCGAGGCCGCGATTGTCGTCGTGCTTTTCTCATTGGGAGAGGCGCTCGAGGGGTTCGCCGCCGAGCGAGCGCGTGGTGCTCTGGAGACCTTGCTGGACCTGGTGCCGCCGGTCGCCCTGCGATTGGGCGCCGAGGGGGGGCTCGACGAGGTGCCGG
>JAXGUU010000608.1:0-1668 GCA_040774145.1 Anaerolineae bacterium | reverse complement strand
TAGGCGATCTTGTAGGTGGTGAACGCCAGCGACTGATAGTCGTTGTGCCGCCCCTCGGCAAAGGTGCCACGCCGACGGATCTCGGCGAGGAACTCGTCTGGCGTCTCGGCGCGCGCCACCGTATAGGTGCGCCCAATGTAGAGGCCGGCGTGGTCGTCTGATCCTCCGGTAAACCCCTTGACCCAGGGCTCCGCCCCCCAGGGCTCGATCCCGTGCCTGCGCTCGTACTCGTGCACCCGCTCGGGGGTCAGGCTGCGTAACACGGCCGTCCAGACGTCGTTGTGCCGCTTGCTGCGACCGCCGTTGATGCCCTCAAAGACGTCAAATAGGAGGATTAACTTTTCCAGGTGCTCAAGTGAGAACCGGCGGCTCATGGCAAAGGTGGCGTGCGCTACGCTGCACGCCAGGTCGCGCTCCCGTAAATAGTCGCGCAACGCGTACAGGTCGCGCCGCAGCCCCTGGATGCGGGCGAACTGGTCGGCGTTGAGCCCATAGACCAGCACGTGGATCTTGCAGTTGTCCTCAGGAAAGCAAGACGTGACCTCAACGCCGGTGATGACGTCCGCCGGGTGCTTCTCCTTCAACAAGAGGGCGCCATCGATCGCATCGTGATCGGTGATGGCCACGAACGACATGCCGCGTTCCTTGGCCATCCTGTAGATGCGCTCCGGATCGGAATATGACTCGGCGGCGCCCATCCGCTGGAGGAACCACTCCGATGGGCGGTCGGAGTAGCGCGAGTGCACGTGCAGATCTGCTTTGGCCATTCTCTCCGCGTCCTTTGCTCGTGTCGGCGACGTGACGACGGGAGCCTCCCGCGCCGGGCGCTTTCCCGGCGCCCAAGGGGGCAACCAACCCATGTTAGCTGCCACTCGTTAACAGCCGGTCAATGGCCCATTAAGCGCAGGTTAAGCCTCAGTTAATAAATGTGACTGTAAGTACCAGTAGCACTGCAAAGCAAAGGGACGCAGCCCGCGGGCTGCGCCTCCTACAGAACCGAAAGGATAGGTTGTTGCGCTCAATGTCGGGAGGGTTTAGCGATCATGATCAGGCGGTGCGTGTTGCCGTCGGGGGGTAGCAGGTCACCAGGGTCAGGCGCTCGTCGGGGAACGGGCCGATCCACTGCCCGTTCCACGCCTTTTGTTCGGGTGTGGCGCCCTTTTCGCGCACGACGAACATCGTCTCGACCGTGTAGAGGTATACGGCCGGCCACCCGCCTCCACCACGAGATCGTCCCCCTCGCGCAGGTCGGGAAGCCGACGAAAGACACTGCCCTCGATGTTGTTGTGGCCCGTGATCACCATGTTCCCGGGTTGGCCCGGCATGGCCGATGTCTTGTGCCAGCTGGCGACGTAGCTGCCCACCTCCCACATGGACACCACCTTGCCGTCACGCTCGACCTGCTTCCACCCGACGGGCACGATCTCGATATCGAGGTCGATGGCCGCCGAGCGAATACGGTCAGGAGGATTGGCCTCGATAGCGGCCGCCGCCTCAGCGACCGGAGCGCCGGAGCCAGGGGCCGTCACCTGCGCGCTCGCGTCTCGCTTGACAGCGTCGGCCAACGACAAAAAGAGTGTGGCCAAGGGTTGCGGCGCACGACGCCGTGCAGGTGCGGCTGCCGCCATACGCGGCCCGGCCTCGGGCGCCTGCACCGGCGCCTCAGGG
>JAXGUU010000607.1:0-1677 GCA_040774145.1 Anaerolineae bacterium | reverse complement strand
CAGGCCGACCTCTCCATCGGTCTGCAGAGCCCGGATGGCCTCCTGCACGCTAAGCGCATGCCAATCCTTGGTCTGGTCACTCATGGATTTCTCCTCCGTACCCTAGGTTGAAATGCGTACGGGAGTACATTCTAGCACACTCTGCCCGTCCCGCAAACACATGATTGACAGACCGCTGCGTCATCCGTATACTGAGCGCCACCGAGAGGCACACACCCGATGCACATCGACCTGCAGGCGATATCCAAGACATTCACCGACGCGCCGAAGCCGCTCGCGGCGCTGGCCCCCACGACGCTGGAGATCGCCTCCGGCGAATTCGTCAGCTTCATCGGGCCCAGCGGCTGCGGCAAGTCGACCCTGCTGCGGATGATTGCCGACCAGATCCCCCCCAGTACCGGCACGCTCCTGCTGGATGGCGGACCGCCGAGCGACGCCCGCAGCCACAAGCGGATCGCTTGGATGGCTCAAAACCCCGCGTTGTTGCCGTGGAGGACCGTCCTGGCCAACGTCGCCCTTCCACGTCACGTCAACCGCGTCCACCAGCAGCCGGCTCCGCCGCCTCAGGCGCTGTTGGAGACTGTGGAACTCGAGGCCTTTGCCGGTGCCTATCCGGCAACCCTTTCGGGCGGTATGCAGCAGCGCGTCGCCCTGGCTCGAGCGCTGGCGACCGGGGCCTCGCTCTGGCTGATGGATGAGCCCTTTGCCGCTCTAGACGAGCTGACGCGCGAGCGGCTGACCGATGAGGTGCTGCGGCTGTGGGACACGTTCAAGCCCACCGTCCTGTGGGTAACCCACAACGTCATCGAGGCCGCACGGATGGCGGACCGCGTCGTCGTGATGACGTCAAGCCCCGGGCAGATCCGTGGGATCGTCGCGGTCGATCTACCCCGACCTCGCGACGAGACCACGCCGGCCATGGCTCACCTGATCCGCCGGTTGCGGGAGCTGTTGCGCGCGTGAGATCAGAGCTGTCCATCGAACCGTCCCCCGGCGGCACTGAACACCGCACGGGATCCGAACGACGCGCGCCCTCGCCCACCGCGCTCCTCTCGATCGTGGCCATTGTCGGTATCGCCCTCTTCGCCTGGGAGACCATCGTCACGGTGCGCGATATCCCGGTCTACCTCCTCCCCGCGCCCTCGGTCGTGGCGCGTGCCCTGGGGCGCAACGCGGGTCGCTATCTTTCGGCAACGCTGGTAACCTCTCTGGAGGCGATCTCGGGGCTGATACTTGGCATCACCGTAGGCACCTTGGTCGCCATCGCGATCACCTTCTGGCGGGGTCTGGAACGCGGCGTACTCGCCCTGGCGATTCTCATCAAGGCGACGCCGATCGTCGCCATCGTCCCGCTGCTCATCATCTGGTTCGGCTTCGGTCCTGTCCCCAAGATCACCGTCATCGCCTTGATGACCTTCTTCCCGATCCTGGTCAACGTGCACGCCGGGCTCAACAGCACCGACAGTGCACTCCTGGATCTCTTTCACTCGCTCAATGCCGGTCGGTGGGAGCGCTTTCGCTATGCCCAATGGCCCTCAGCCCTGCCCTATCTCTTCGCTGCGCTCAAGGTAGCCGGTCCCCTCTCACTGGTGGGCGCCGTGGTGGCTGAGTGGGCTGGGGCCTCCAACGGACTGGGCCGTGTCATGTGGCTCGCCTACAGCAATCTCGACATGCCGT
>JAXGUU010000606.1:0-1677 GCA_040774145.1 Anaerolineae bacterium | reverse complement strand
TCATCCGCACCTGGGATGGTGAAGTCGTCATCATCCCCAACACCAAGGTTTTTGAGAACCCCATCAGCAACTACACCCGCAGCGAGAGCCGAATGCGTACGGTCAAGATCGCGCTGAGCCACGGGCAGGATGCCCACGCTATGATGGCGCTCCTCAGCGAGACCATTCGCGCCGTGCCGGGCGTCCTCGAGACACCCCCTCCCACCGTGTGGGCCGACGATCTGACCCTCATCACCACATCGCTGACCGTCCGCTTCTGGGTGAACACCAAGGGATCAGATCTACTGCAGGTGCACTCCGACGCCATCGTCGCACTGAACGCTGCCGTGCAACGCTCCACGCAGGCCGCATAGCATCCCGAGCCACGGCATCAGGCCTGTCCAAGGCTGTCTGCCGACGCGGCCAGCTACGGAGCGGCATAGTGTATAATGCAGCCCACGCTGGCCATCAGCCGTACCCGAGGCGGTGCGAGCTCGGCTGTGGCGAGCAATGAGTCACGACTGGCTCAATCCCACCCATAGAGGTGTTCGCATGAAGGCGTTGGTCGTCTACGATTCGGTGTTTGGCAACACAGAGAAAGTTGCACAGGCCATGGCCCAGGCGTTAGGGTCCGAGGCGGTCAAGGTGCCCGCCGTCAGTTCAACCGCGCTTGTCGACATCACCCTTCTCGTCGTCGGGTCGCCCACCCGCGCCTTCCGGGCCACGCCCGCGACGATGGCCTGGATCAAGGCGCTGCCAGCCAACGCGTAGCGGCATCAAGGTTGCAGCCTTTGATACCCGCATCTCTGCTGAAGAAAGTGGTTCGGGATTCCTGAAGGCGATGGTGAAGCTCTTTGGCTACGCAGCGAAACCGATACTCGCTGCGCTGCAGAAGAAGGGTGGTCAGGCAGTAGCGGCCGACGAGGGCTTCTACGTCAACGCTTCCGAGGGACCGCTCAGAGACGGCGAGCTCGGGCGCGCTGCCGCCTGGGCGGCCAAGCTCGCCGCCTGAATCTCAGTAAACTTCAGAAGCCGGAGGCCAGCCCCGAGCGCACGCCGTCGATGACCTCGGCAGCGAGATCGTAGCGGTTGAACGCCGGCATGATGTAAGCACCCTGCACCCACGGGCGCACCGCCTCGACCAGCTCTACCGCGATGCGCGCACCCTCTTGCGGTGCCTTCTCGCCCGCTCCCTCCAGCCGCGCCACAATCGCCGGCGGGATCGTGATCCCCGGCACCTCGTTGTCGAGGAAGCGTGCGTGACGCACGCCATAGAGTGGCAAGATGCCCGCAAGCACCGGCACCTCGAGCGGTCCATACCGGTCCGCGTAGGCGTCCAACACCTGTCGCGCCGCCTCCACGTCGTAGACCGGCTGCGTCAGCAGGAAGTCCACACCGGCCTGCACCTTGCGCCGCAGCACCTTCACCTCATGCGCCACGTCTCCGGGCGAGAGGCTGAGCGCCCCACCGACGAAGTACGCCGTCGGTTGACCAATGTCTGCACCGGCGTGGTCAACTCCCACGTTGAACCCTTGCTTGATCAGCTTGATCAGACCCGAAGGCACCACATCGTAGTCGTCCATCGCGTCAGGGTAGTCGCCGATCGCCGTCGGATCGCCCATGACGACAAAGACGTTCCGCACGCCCAGGGCATGGGCTGCCAATAGGTCACCCTGAACGCGGAGCAGGTTTCGCCCG
>JAXGUU010000605.1:0-1685 GCA_040774145.1 Anaerolineae bacterium | reverse complement strand
GCTCAGGGCCGGAAATCAAGGGACGCGCAACACAGAACGGTGCCGGGGGAACCGGACGCTCCAACGTCCAGCTCCCCCGGCGCCAGGAAGTCACACTTTGTGCTAGCGATCTTTGGGGCCCGCGTGGGGCGGCGGGCCTGGCCGTTCGTCGTCACCCCGCCACTTTGGACCGGCGTACGGTGGAGGGCCTGATTCATCGTCCGGCCCCTCGACGTCGTCGCCCTGGCCAACATGGCCCGGGCCATCCTCGCGGACGCGCGACGGACCGATCAGGCCGAGCGCCTGCCGGATCTCTCCCCATCCAAGGCCATCCTCCAGCTGCTGGTGCAGCACGTCGGACCAACGCTCCCCGGTCGCCTCGGCGATCCAGAGCGCGATCCTGATCTGCCCCCAGCCAACATCCTCGGTTTTGGCAGCGAGCAGGTCCTCCCAGGTAACCACGTTCCCATCCTGTGCTGCAGCCATCGACAGGGCCAGGCGAATCTCGCCGATGCCGTAGCCCTTGCAGAACCAATCGATGATCTGGTCGTAGGTGGCCTCCTCGTAGCGCTCATCCAGCCTCACGGCCACGGGATGCACCACCGAGGGATCGCACGTGGTGGGAGGATCCTCATCGATCGCATAGACCGCGCTTGCGGTCAGCAGACTCACGACAATCACCAACGCCAGGGTTAGCTTTTTCATGGTCGTCCTCCTATCCATTATTATACGCAATACCGACGTTGTGGACCAGGGACTTCCGGGACGCAGCGTTGACGCCTCACCAGCCCCCTGCTGTCCTACGTGGGTAAGCGCCCTGCCATGGAAACGGCAACAGGACGGCGCGTTGCGCCGTCCTGTTGCCCTACGGTCCCTACCTCACCCGGTCGAACCACCGGGGTGAGCCCACCTATTTCGACGCCGTCCAGGCCCTCAGCATCAAGCTGATCCGCTCGTATAGGTCGGCGTCGGCCAACCAACCGGCCAATCGTTCCAGGGTGACCTCTGTACCGCTCACACCCTCCCCCGCGTAGCACAAGATCAGGTCAAGGAACCGCGCGCGCCACGGCTCGTCGAGCGCCAGGATGCTCTCGGCAAGAGGTAGGGCTCTCTCGATCGGCACAGTATCGGACGCGGTGCGCCCGGGTGCAGTCACCACGACAGCTCGAACCGGCTGCGCTGCTTCGCCGATCACACGTTCCGGCATCTCACACTCCGGCAGCCTGCGGCTGGGGAGTGCGAGCTCCTGGCGCGCCCATTCCTGCCGCGCGCGGTCCGGGATCACCTGTTCCACGGATGTCCGCTCCGCAGGAGCGTGGCCATTGGCCGGTCGATCCACGTCAGCGTCGTCGGACAGAGATCGGCCCGTGACCCCCAGGTTCTGCCACTTCGTTCGATCCATGACGGCTCTTGCCTCCACCCTCACTATAGACCCGGAACCTCGGTTCCGGCATTACGCTCAGGTTACACCCCGGTTAAGCTTCCCCAGCCCGCGGGCGACTAATGCACCCACTCCTTGAGCAGCGCCAGCGCCAGCTTCTCGAGGCTCCGGTCCAGGAGCCAGTGGGCAAGCTGCGACCGGGAAGGCGACGTGCTCACGGCGACATGCCCATCAAACGCCACGCGTGTGGCAAGGTACTCACAGAAGCGCTGCGTCCACGGCTCGCCCAGCGCCAGGATCCGGCCCGCCAGCTCATCGGCGCGGG
>JAXGUU010000604.1:0-1698 GCA_040774145.1 Anaerolineae bacterium | reverse complement strand
TGTTCAACCTGATCAACGTACTCGTGCACTGGGTCTGTGGGCGCGCCGTCGGCCTTGAACTTCAGAGCTCTGCCTACTTTGTGGTCGTGCCGCTGTTGGCGTTGGCGCTGCTGCTCCCCATCTCCGTGGGTGGCCTCGGTGCTCGCGACTGGGTAGGCCAGCTCCTGCTCGTCCCGTCAGGGGTGCCCGACACACTCTCGGCCGCGTGGACGCTGTCGGTGTGGGCCGTTACGGCGGCTGCCGGCCTCGTCGGCGGCCTTATCTATCTCTATGAAGGTCTCGCCGGCCTCGCCCGGCGGCGTGAAGAGTCCGCGTCGACCCGCTGACAAGGCTCGCGCGGTTGACGCACCCGGTTTCCGTTGTAGAACAGGCCCTATGATCACACGACGCGAACGCCTCATGGCGACCCTGCGGGGCGAGCCTGTCGATCGGCCTGCCGTGAACTTCTACGAGATCGGTGGCTGGATCCTGGACCCCGATGACCCCGATCCCTTCAACATCTACAATGGCCCTGGCTGGCGTGAGTTGATCCAACTCGCGGAGACCGAGACCGACCTCATTCGCATGTCTGGCCCCCGACGGTCCCCGGCGCCGGATAACTGCCTGGACGAGTTCCAGGAGGTAAGCACCTACATCAAAGACGGTGTGCGGTACACCCGGGTCACGCTCTCAGTCGGCGGGCGCACGCTGACCTCGCTCACGCGCCGCGACCCGGAGGTGGCCACGGTATGGACGTTGGAGCATCTGCTGAAGAGTCCGGAGGATGCCGAGGCCTATCTGCAGCTGCCCGATGAGGCCTTTGCCTATCGTTACTCGGTCGATAACCTGGTTGCTGAAGAGGCCCGCGTGGGCGACGCTGGCATCGTGATGGTGGACGTCGGCGACCCACTGTGCCTTGCGGCCTCTCTCTTCTCCCTGGCCGACTACACTGTCCTGGCCCTGACCGAACCCCAGCTTTTCCACCGGCTGCTGGAGCAGCAAGCACGGCACATCTATCCCATGGTCGAGCAGGTCGCGCGCGACTTCCCAGGGCGCCTTTGGCGTGTAGTGGGTTCGGAGTATGCTTCGGAGCCGCTGCTCCCGGCGTATCTCTACCCGGAGTACGTTGTGCGGTATACCGGCCCCATCGTCCAGACGATCCAGAAGTACGGTGGGTTCGCCCGCCTGCATTCGCACGGTCGTCTGCGGCGTATCCTGCCTGACATTGCCGCGATGGCGCCTGCCGGTCTCGATCCGATCGAGCCGCCCCCGCAGGGAGACATGACGCTGGCCGAGCTCCGCGAGGCTATTGGCCAACAGACCGTGCTCTTCGGCAATATCGAAGCGTCAGAGCTAGAGCTGCTGCAACCCGACGCGTTTGAGGCGCGGGTGCAGCAGGCGCTGATCGAAGGCACCGCAGGGAAGGGGCGTGGCTTTGTGCTGATGCCCTCGGCGTGCCCCTACGGGCGCACCATCCCGCCGCACGTGCTGGCTAACTACGAGACGATGGTGCGTCTCGCCCACGCCTTCTAGGAGGTATGATGAAGACCTACACAGAACCCGCGCGTGACCTCCCCGTGATTCGCGATGTCGACGTCGTCGTTGTCGGAGGTGGGCCGGCGGGCCTGGCTGCGGCGATCGCTGCGGCGCGCGCCGGTGCCAGGACGGTGCTCGCCAGCCGTGCCTTCGTCGAGAAAGGCGGCCTCGGCGATCTCGTCG
>JAXGUU010000603.1:0-1701 GCA_040774145.1 Anaerolineae bacterium | reverse complement strand
CATGCCCAGCATCTGCCCCAACTGACCCACGTCAGGGGGATGCTTGCCGCTCCAGTCGACCGTTCCAACAATACCGCACATAGCGCCTGATCTCTCCCCGGTGCCGAGCTACTCCGCCGCGACCGCCTGTGTTGCGGGTTCAGCCACGCCCTGCTTGCGGCCGATATAGCGGGCCAACTGGTCCACCGAGTCGAAGTTGTCGGGGAGCACCTCCTCGTCCTCCACCTTGACGCCGAAGGTCTCCTCGACGAACATCAGCAGCTCCAGAATGCCCGTGGAGTCCACGATGCCCTCTTCCAGGAATGAGTCCGTGTTCTTGAGCTTCTTCTCATCGCTCGTGAAAAGGAAGTTCTCCAAAATGAAGTGCCGGATCTGTGCCTCTACTGACATATGCTGTCTCCTGCTTCTGATGGTGGAAGCCGCAGCCCCCTACCGCGCCGCTCTAATACTTCTCTCCCCGTCTCCTACTCGCCTACTCGCCTATTCGCCCACTCGCTTACTCGCCTTTTCGCCCATTCGCTTTCTCGCCCATTCGCTGATTCCCTCACCCCGCCAGCCCCCGTTTGACCAGCTCGTCCTTCGCACCATCAAAGCCGTCGACCGCCGTCTGCGAGCGCACCCACGCCACGAGGTCCGCGATGCCATCCTCGAAGCGCACCTTGGGCGCATAGCCAAAGGCGCGGATGCGGCTGATGTCCCCGTAGCAGTGGCGGATGTCGCCAGCACGGGCCGTGGACGTGATCTCCGGCCTCAGGTCGCTGCCCAGGTGCTCGACCAGGGCCTCGGCCATATCGAGGATGGTCAGCGCGCGCCCGGTGCCCACATTGAACGCCCCATAGTCCATCCCGTCGTGCGCGAGCGCCAGCAGATTGGCCTGCACGATGTCGCTCACGTGCGTCAGGTCGCGGATCTGGCGCCCATCCTCGAAGATCACCGGTGCGCGGCCGTTGAGCAACCGCCCCGAGAAGATCGCGGCGGCGCCCGTATAGGGGTTCGAGAGCGCCTGACGCGGCCCGTAGGTGTTGAAATACCGCAGCGCCACCGTCGGAATGCCGTACGCGCGCCCCACCGCCAGGCTCATCTCCTCCTGGTCCTTCTTGGCAATGGCGTAGATGCTCGTCGCCTGCAGTGGCTTGTCCTCGCCGGTCGGAACTGGCTGCAACACCGCACCACACTTCGGGCAGTGGAACTCCCAATCGCGAGCCGCCAGGCTGGCTTCGCTGCGCAGCACCGGGTGGAACCGGCCATGCTCCGGGCATGCGTAGGTGCCCTCGCCGTAGATCGACATCGACGAGGCCACGACGAGCTTGCGCACGCGGGCGCGGACCGCCGCGTCGTTGGCCAGGATATCGAGCAACACAGCCGTGCCCCGCGTGTTCACATCGACGTAGCGCTCGATCTGGTACATCGACTGCGCCACACCCACCATCGCGCCCTCGTGGAACACGACATCGATGCCCTCCAGGGCCTTGCGCAACGCCTCGCGATCGCGCACGTCGCCCAGGACGTAGTCCGCGCCCGGGTTGCAGTAGCCGGGCCACGTGCCGCTCTCGCGGCATGCGCCGTGGACCTGTGGCTCGAGGTTGTCGAAGACCCGCACGCGGTGTCCCTGCGCCAGAAGCGCATCCACGAGGTGTGAGCCAATGAACCCCGCCCCACCCGTCACCAGAATCGATTCGGCCATTCAGTCTCTCCTCATTG
>JAXGUU010000602.1:0-1703 GCA_040774145.1 Anaerolineae bacterium | reverse complement strand
CTTCTGTATCGGGGTTCCGGCGGACTTCAGTTTGTGGTTGTAGAAATAGGGCATGGCCCCCGCGCACTTGGGCACGGAGACGGGAAGGCGCCCCGCAGGCTCGGCCTTTCCGAAGAGGACGTCCGCGATCCCCGCGCCTCCTGCCTGGCCACCCAGGTACCCTTCCAGGACAGCAGGCACGCGGTCCACCCACGGCATCACGACCGGCGAGCCATTGCTAAGAACCACAGCACCCCTGCTCTGAACCGCCAGGACGGCCTCGAGCAACGCCACGTGGCTCGGAGGGAGATCGAGATGCGTGCGGTCGTAGCCCTCCGACTCATAGGCATCGGTCAGGCCGATGAACACGACGGCAACGTCAGCAGTGGACGCCAGTGCGGTGGCCGCATCGATGAGGGCAGGATCGGCGTTGGCCTTATCCACAGCATAGCCTGGAGCATAGGTCACCCTCGCCCGGTCGCCAACGATGCGGACGGCCTCGTCATAGGCGCAGGTCATCGCACTTGGATTGACGTGCGAGCTGCCTCCACCCTGGTAACGCGGCTCGCGGGCGAAGGCACCCACAAACGCGATCGTGCCCCGCTGAGCCAGTGGGAGGACAGCTCCCTCGTTCTTCAGCAGGACCACCGACGCGCTGGCGGCCTCCCGCGCCAGCGCCTGATGCGCAGCGGGATCGAACGTCGCATCGGGCCGGTGACCGTCCACCGCGCGGTACGCAACCTCCAGCAGGCGCTCGACCACGCGATCCAGCACGCTGATCTCGAGTTTCCCGGAACGAACCGCAGCAACAATGTCGGCGTCGGTCGCGCCACTTCCCCCGGGCATCTCCAGATCCAGACCCGCTGCCACGCCAGCCACCCGGTCATTCACCGCACCCCAGTCGGAAATCACGATCCCGTCGTGCCCCCACTGTTCGCGCAACACCTGTGTAAGGAGCCACGGGTGCTCCGAGCAGTAGGTCCCGTTGAGCCGGTTGTAGGCGCACATCACGGTCCACGGCCGGGCCTCTCGGACGGCAACCTCGAACCCAGGCAGATAGACCTCTCGGAGCGTCCGCTCGTCGACGACTGTATCAATGAGCATGCGCTTCGTCTCCTGATTGTTCGCCGCAAAGTGCTTGAGGGACACGCCCACGCCCTGGGCCTGGACCGCGCGAATGTAGGCACTGGCCAACTCACCGATCAGGTAAGGGTCTTCAGAGAAGTACTCGAAGTTGCGTCCGCAGAGTGGGCTGCGCTTGATATTGACCGCCGGTCCGAGCACGATGCCCACATCCTCGGCCTGTGCTTCTGCGGCGATCGCGGCACCGACGCGAGCGACCAGATCCCGATCCCACGTGGCAGCCAATCCAGCACCGGTGGGGAAGCAGGTCGCCGGCGCGGTTGAGCCCTCAAAGCCCGCTGTATCACCCGATTGCTTACGCAGTCCATGCGGGCCGTCGGTCATCATGATCGACGGGATCCCCAATCGCTCAATGGGCTTCGTGCGCCACGCATCGAGCCCCGAACAAAGCGAAGCCTTCTCCTCCAGGGTCAGCTTGCCGACCAGAGCCTTGAGATCACGCGCCATCCTACCCTCCCACTATGTCTGAGCACAACCAAAGCGGACTCTCGCCCGCATACAGGTGAACAGCAGGCCCAACCTGCGCTACAGGCTCGCCGTAAGCAACGCTTCAGTAGATCTTGGGGATCATCCGCCACATT
>JAXGUU010000601.1:0-1708 GCA_040774145.1 Anaerolineae bacterium | reverse complement strand
CGTGGATCTGCCCGTCGAAGCCGCTGTAATACCGGCCCCCCTCGGTGATATTCTTCATGCGCTGGACGTCGCGGTAGATGGCGGTGTAGAAGATGGTCTTTTGGTCCTCGGTACCGCCCTCGACCCGGATGCGCTGCAGCACGTCGTTCCAGCTGTCACGCGCGCGCTGCCGGGTGGCCTTGAAGTCCCACTGCGGGATCTCGGTGTGCAGGTTGTCGCGTGCCTGCTCGACGCTGATGTAGGAGATGCCGGCGCGCACCTCGATCACCTTGCCGCCGCTGACGTCGAAGCTCGCCACGGCGACCTGTGTCGGACTGAGGCTGCGGCGCCCGCGCCTTGCGCCCGGATCCGCAGGCAGCGTGACGATTTCGGTCGCCGCCGGTGCCTCGGAGACCTCAAGGTGGAAGTAGCTCTTCATCCCCCAGAAGGTCTGCGAGCCGCTCAGAACGCCCTGCTCGTCGAACGCTGCTGCGCCGTCGCCGGCGAGGTAGATCACGATGTTGCCCGTGGCTGTGTCGGGAAAGGCGAAGCGGAAATAGGCTGCTCGCTCGCTTGCCGTCGCAGCGACCTCGATCTCGCTGTCCTCCAGCAGCACGGCGTACGCATAGGGTGTGGCAAGCTCCAGGTCGTGATCGAACTCCGAAGCGTTCCGGGCCGGGTCGTGGCGGGGTGCGCCCACCGTGGGCATGATGGCAAATGCCCCGGTGAGGAAGCCGTAAACCTTGTCCGCCAGGTACTTGTCGCCGATCCCGGGTGTGGTGAAGGGGTCGATCTCGAGCATCCCGTGGGGGAGCTGGACGGTCGGTGAGGTCGACCAGGTCTTGTAGGACAGGGTCCCGATGTTGGTGTCGACGTAGTCGACGGGCTCGCAGCTCTCTGCCGCCGCCGGACGATCATAGGTGGTTTTCATAGTTGGCCTCCCTGAATGTGAATCACCTTGCCCCTATCGTAGTCGGTTTGCGGAAGGGGCAAAGCGGCGCGTGACGCCTTCCGGGTTGCTGAGCGTGGCGCCCTCGCCTGAGAAAGGGTTCTGGGCAACCCGGAAGGTGGTCCGGCGGCGAGCGGTGGTTCAGCGGAACCTTCCGGGTTGCCGGCCCGAGCAGACTCGGGCTTGAGCAACCCGGAAGGGCAGAAGATCACGCGTCACTCGTCACACTTGGAAGCTCGATCGTGAAGGTGGTGCCCACGCCGACCGTGCTTTGCATCGTGAGCGTGCCCTGCTGAGCTTCTGCAAGTGTGCGGGCGATGGCGAGCCCGAGGCCGAAGCCGGGGGTGGAGCGCGAGCTGTCGCCGCGGTAGAAGCGATCGAAGGCGCGCGCTTGCAGGGCCTCGGACATGCCCGGACCGCTGTCCCGGACGCTGACAACGGCTTTGTCCTGGGTTCGGTCGAGTGCAACGCGAATCACGCCTTCGCCGTGTTTGATGGCATTATCCAGCAGAATCAACAACAGTTGTCGAAGGGCGTCGCTGTTGGCAAGGGCCTTGAACTCGCTGCCGCCGTTGTCTTGCCCGACAGGTGCATGATCCTGCTCCCACTCGCATCGGATCTCGCGGTCGGGTGCCAAGATGGCTGCCTGCCGGCAGACATCCTCCGCGATCTCATAGACGGCGACGGGCGTGACGGGGAGTTGGTGGCCCGCGTCAGCGCGGGCCAGCGTCAGGAGATCGTTGACCAGCCGGCGCATCCGTTCACTCTCAGCGGAGAGGT
>JAXGUU010000600.1:0-1709 GCA_040774145.1 Anaerolineae bacterium | reverse complement strand
AGCCCGTCCAGGACGCTCCCCGCCGATGTGACGCCGGGCCAGCGCACCAGGCACGGCACGCGGTACCCGCCCTCAAAGGGCAGGTTCTTGCGCCCCCGCATCCCGCCGGGACTGCCCTCCCACCAGGGGCCGTTGTCGCTGGTGAAGATCACGATGGTGTTATCGGTCAGGTCGAGCGCATCGAGCGCAGCGAGGATCTTGCCCACGCTCCAGTCGATTTCCTGGACGACGTCGCCATAGAGCCCGCCATCGGACTGTCCGCGCGCCTCGTCGGAAGCGTGCAGCGGCGCGTGGGGGAAGGGCGTGGCGTAGGTGAGGAAGAAGGGGCCTTCCCGGTTGTCCGCGATAAAGGCGAGGGCCTCGGCGGTGAGCCGTTGCGTCAGCGTGTCCTGATCGGCGGGGGAGGGGATCTCGACTTCGCCGTTGCGGTAGATGGCGTAGGGCTGCGTGCTGTTGCTGTAATAGGCGCCGAAGAAGAGGTCGAAGCCGTTCTCGTTCGGCAGGCTGGGCGACCGGGCGCCCAGGTGCCACTTGCCCAGGAGACCCGTGCGATAGCCGCGCGCCTGGAGAAGCTCAGGCAACAGCACTTCGTCATCAGGAATGCCGGTCACCCCGTAGCGTCGCGCCCCGATCATTCGCAGGAAGAAGTCGTGAGGCGAGGCCGTGGGATAGAGCGGCACGGTGACGTGCGTGCGGATCGAGTAACGCCCCGACATCAGTGCGGCGCGCGAGGGCGAACAGAGCGGCGCGCAGGCGTAGAAGCCGGTCAGCCGCGCGCCCTGCGCGGCGAGCCCGTCGAGGTGCGGCGTCTCGATGGCGGTGCTCCCATAGCAGCTCAGGTCGCCATAGCCCAGGTCATCGGCGACGATCAGGACGATGTTGGGAGCCTGGTCGTCCGGCCCAAGGCGGGTGACGCGGGCCAGGACATCGGCCACGCGCTCGGGCTGGTAGTCGCGGCCTTCGGCTCTGGCGTGCAGCCCATAGGCGAGCCCCCCGGTCGCCAGAACGCCGCCGGCTGCGATGGCGGCCTTGAGAACGCTGCGACGGGTTCTGTCCACGGGTTCGGGCACGTTTGTCACTCCGGCTGGTACTCGCTGTCGGGCATCGAGAATTGCCCCACGCTGTGGTAGAGGCCGTCGTCCATCAACAGAACGTCGCGTGCGGTGCCCTCGCGCGTGAACCCCAGCCTCTCGAGCAGTCGCACCGAGGCCCGGTTGTCCATGGTTGGGAACGCCTCCACGCGGTGGAGGTGCAACTCCTCGAAGGCGAAGCGAAGCACCGCACGCACTGCCTCTGAAGCGATGCCCTGCCGCCAATAGGGGCGCGAGACTTCGTAGCCGAGTTCGGCGCGGTTGTGTTCTTTGGACCAGTTGTGCAGCGAGACCCCGCCAATCACGGTGTCGCCAGGTTTGAGCGTGATGCCGCAACGAAGGACGGTCCACTCGCCGTTCGCATCGCGGGCGCTCTGCCCGATCTCCCGGCGAGGGTCTCGAGGCTGTCGACCCCTCCGCCGTTCCACTTCTCGAACTCCGGATCGCCGACGAAGGAGAGGATATCTTCGGCGTCCGACACGCGCACCTCGCGGAGCACCAGCCGTTCGGTTTCGAGGGCAGGAAAGGCAAGCGCATCTCGATGGTGTAGGTCCACAGCCGACCTCCTGGTAGTCACGACCCGAGTATACTACGGTCAAGGCCTTGAACTGCAAGATT
>JAXGUU010000599.1:0-1731 GCA_040774145.1 Anaerolineae bacterium | reverse complement strand
TCCCTCGGTCATCCTATCCCTTTTACTGCGGAATCTCCGTCTGTCACAGAACTTGCGGCGCCTAAGGGTCAACGCTAGAATACCGTGAGACACATCGCAGCCCCACGACCTGAGCGCGATGCGCGACGGTCGATAGCCAATCCAGGGAGGAGACACACACCCATATGAACGACAGATCTGATGCTCCGAGGGCCGTGGTCGTCGACACGACCAACAGCCCCTATGCCATGCTACAGCCGGTCCCCATCACGGCGGTGACCCTGACGGACAACTTCTGGCGCCGTCGGCGCGAGACCACACGCACCGTGACTCTGCGCACACAGTACCGACACCTGGAGGACACGGGACGGATTGACAACTTCCGGCGTGCCGCAGGTAAGCTGGAGGTGCCCTTCCAGGGCATCTACTTCAACGATAGCGACGTCTACAAGTGGCTGGAGGCCGCAGCGTGGGCACTCGCCGGCACCGATGACGCCGAGCTGGCGGGGTATGTCGAGACCACGATCGCGGCGATCGAAGAGGCACAGGGACCCGACGGCTATCTCAACACCTACTTCGTCTTCGAAAGGGAGGGCGAGCGCTGGACCAACTTGCGCGACCTCCACGAGCTTTATTGCGCCGGGCACCTCTTCCAGGCAGCCGTCGCCCACTACCGGGCTACCGGCACCACGCGCCTGCTCGACGTCGCGTGCCGCTTCGCCGATCTGATCTGCGAGGTCTTCGGGCCCGGCGACCATCAGGAACCCGGCGCGCCGGGCCATCCCGAGATCGAGATGGGCCTTGTGGAACTAGCCCGCGCTACCGGCGAGCAACGCTACCTGGCTCAGGCTGCCTACTTCCTCGATGCGCGGGGCCACGGGGTGATCGGCGGCAGCGCCTATCATCAAGACCACTTGCCCTTCCGAGAGGCCGACCGACTCACGGGGCACGCCGTGCGCGCCCTCTACCTCAGCGCGGGCGCGACCGACATCCTCGCCGAGACCGGCGAGGGCGACCTGCGCAACGCCTTGGAACGGCTCTGGCAACGGATGGTCACCCGTCAGGTCTACATCACGGGTGGACTCGGCGCACGCCATCAAGGCGAGGCCGTGGGCGCCGACTACGAGCTGCCCAACGCCCGGGCCTACGCCGAGACCTGCGCCGGCATCGCCAATGCGATGTGGGCGTGGCGCATGCTCCAGATCGATGGTGACCCGATCTATGCCGAGATGATGGAGCGAGCGCTCTACAACGCGGCCCTCCCAGGCATCTCGCTGGACGGCACAGCCTACTTCTACGTCAACCCGCTAGCGTCCGATGGCCGGCCGGATCCTGGCGGCACGGTGGTGCAGCGGCAGCCGTGGTTCGGATGCGCCTGTTGCCCTCCCAACATCGCCCGCACGCTGGCGCAGATGCCGGGGTACCTCTATGGCGTCAGCGATGATACCCTCTGGCTCCACACCTATGCCGCCGGCGAGGCTGAGCTTGCCCTACCGGGTGGTCAGGTCGTGAAGGTCATCCAGCGCACGCTCTACCCGTGGAGTGGACAGATCACGGTAGAGGTACTGACACCGGGGGACTACGCCATCGCCGTACGCATTCCGGCGTGGTGCGCAGCTGACGACAACCTCTCGCCGCCCACGGTCAGCGTGAACGGCACCATGTGTCCGGGCGATGTGATGCCGGGGAGCTACGTGCACGTCAGCCGCACTTGGGCCGTGGGCGACGCCCTCTGCATCCAGCTGCCGATGC
>JAXGUU010000598.1:0-1752 GCA_040774145.1 Anaerolineae bacterium | reverse complement strand
GAGTTCGAGCGCATGCTGATTCGCTCGGGGATCAAGCTTATCAAGTACTGGTTCTCGGTGAGCGATGCCGAGCAGGAGCGACGGTTCCAGGACCGGCTGGACGACCCGACGAAGCGGGGGAAGCTGAGTCCCATGGACATGGAGGCGCGCACGCGGTGGGTGGAGTACTCCAGAGCCAAGGAGGAGATGTTCCGTTACACCGATACCAAGCAGTCGCCCTGGTACGTGGTCAACGCAGACGTGAAGCGCCACGCGCGCCTCAACTGCATGGCGCATCTGCTGAGTCTGATTCCCTATGAGGATCTGACGCCCGAGGCGATCGAGCTGCCGCCGCGGCAGCAGGACACAGGGTACGTTCGGCCTCCGTTTACGGACCAGACGTTCGTGCCCGAGGTCTACCACGGGGGGTGCAAGTAGGTTTTTGTAGGGCGAGCACCCGTTCCTGGTGCAGGCTGTCTTGTGTGCCAGCGCAGAGGGCGAACACGACGGTTCGCCCTACGGCAGAGGGAGAGGGCGAACACGACGGTTCGCCCTACGGCAGAGGGGGAGGGCGAACACGATGGTTCGCCCTACGGCAGAGGGGGAGGGCGAACACGACGGTTCGCCCTACGGCAGAGGGGGAGGGCGAACACGACGGTTCGCTCTACGAGGGGGACGACTATGGCCAAGGGTGAGTTGGCACAGATGGACCGGGGCGAGGCGGCGGAGGGGGGCGAGAAGGCGCCGCGCGCGTCGACGGTGGGCAAGCCCCGCAACAGGGCCTGGAAGAAGGAGGCTCGCGCTCCGCTTCCGAAGTGGCACCGCCATCAGGGCAGCTCCAACGATTGCGGCCCTTACTCGGTGATGGTCGTCGCCAATAGTCTGCGCGATGCCGCCGTTGTCGACGGCGATGCGCTGGCGCGGCGCATGGAAGGCCCGCCCTCGGTGCGCGGGACGTGGGTCCCGATGCGGGTGCGGGGGTGGGCCACATTCCCCTGGGGGGTGGCCCTGGCCCTGCGTCAGGAGGGCTTCCGCGCGCGCTGGCGCGTGGGGGCCACGCTGCGTGATCTGTGGGCGAACCTCAACCGCGGCTGGACCACGATCGTCCTGGTGGGCGAGCCCTTCCGCCGCCGCCACGGCAAGCTCGATGGCTGGTCGCACTACAAGGTCCTCTATGCCTGGGACCCCGACGAGGGGTTCGCCTTCGTGGACCCCTACGCCGAGGACGACGTCGTGTACACGGTTCAGACGGAGAAGGCCTTCCTGAAGGAGTGGACGGCGATGGGCCGCCAGCTCATCGAGGTGCGATCCTAGATGGACCTCAACATCATGATCGAAGCGCAGGCCGGTGTCTACTGGCCTGAGTGGCAGCGCATCGTCCGCACGGTCGAGGACCTGGGGTTCGATGGCCTGTACCGTTCGGATCACTTCTCGCACGGCTCGCCGCCGACGCAGCCGGCGCTGGAGCTGTGGGTTTCACTGACCTGGCTCGCCGCGAACACTGAGCGCATCGCGTTCGGGTCTCTGGTCAGCCCGGCTGCCTTCCGGTCGCCAGCGATGACGGCGCAGATGGCGCTGCAGGTGGATGATCTGTCGGGCGGGCGACTCAGACTGGGGCTGGGCGCGGGCTGGCACGTGGGCGAGCACCGCGCTTTCGGCTATCCGCTCCTGGACGTGGGGCCCCGGTTCGCGCGCTTTCGCGAGTATCTGGAGATCGTCACGCGCCTGTTGCGCTCCGACGAGCCGGTCAGTTTCGAGGGCGAGACCTATGCG
>JAXGUU010000597.1:0-1754 GCA_040774145.1 Anaerolineae bacterium | reverse complement strand
GAGGCGGCGCACCGGCTGGATATCCCCTACAACCTGGCCGTGCGCGTGCACGAGGGGATGAACCAGCGGCTGCTGCACAAGGCGCTGGAGTACCACCTGCTCGACGGCACCGGCGCGAGCTTCTCCCTCTCGGGCGGGCTGGACGAGGCGTATGCCAAGAGCGGCGTTCCCATCCAGATCGCCAGGATGCGGGCCAAGGTGGGCTGCAACTGGACCGCATTGCCCGGCATCGAGTACCCGATGCAGGACATCTCCCGCCACAGCCTCATCAAGCCGTTCCTGCTCGCCTTCTGGGAGACGGTGGCCGATGATCCCGAGAAGCGCTCGATGGAGGCGCTCTGGGAGCGCTACGTCGACCATCTGCGCATCTCGTGCGATCTGGTCAAGGCGGCCCGCGACTGGCATATGGAGCACCAGGGGCGCAACTCCACCGAGATCGTGCTCAACCTCTTCTGTCACGGCCCGATCGAGCGCGGCCTGGACGTGGTCGATGGCGGCGTCGACATCTATCGCCTGATGACCGACGGCGTGGGATTGGCGACGGTTGCCGACTCGTTCGCTGCGATCGAGCAGCGCGTTGTCGAAGAGGGCCGGCTCACGTGGGACGGCCTCAAGGAGATCCTCGATGCCGACTTCGAGGGCGCCGAGCACATCCGCCTGATGCTCAACAGCATTCCGCGCTTCGGCTCGGGCAACTCGCGCGCTGACTTCTGGGCCGAGCGCATCCGCGATGCCTACGTGGCCAACTTCGATACGCCCACACCCAAGGGCTACAGGATTCTGCCGGGCCTGTTCTCGCACGGCGACATCGTGTACCTGGGCAAGACCGTGCCCGCGACGCCCAACGGGCGCCATGCCGGCACGCCAATCTCGCACAGCTCCGAGCCCGATCCGGGCTTCTCGCGCCATGGCGCTGGCTCACCCACAGCCAAGGCCGTGGCGGTGGCCCGGGTTCAGCCGGGCCGCGGCAACTCGGCCCCGCTGCAGCTCGACATCGACCGCAAGCTGATGACCGATGAGGGTGGCATCGAGACCGTCGCCGCGATCATCCTGGCGCACAACGAGCAGGGCGGCACGTTGATCAACCTCAACCTCGTCTCGAAGGAACAAATCCTCGAGGCGCACAAGGATCCCGAGAAGTTCCCCGATCTGGTCGTGCGCGTGACCGGCTTCAGCGCCTTCTTCCACACGCTGTCGCCGGAATACCGGCAGCAGGTGGTGGATCGCATCCTCGCGGAGGAGTAGCTCCTCTGCACCCTGCGAAGGTTTCCGGACCTTCGCAGGGTTTCTGTGGGGCGCCGAGAAAGCGAACACGCGAACAAGCGAGTAATCGAGTAAGCGAGAAGGCGAGAAGGCGAGTAAGCGAGAAGGCGAGTAAGCGAGAAGGCGGCCCCGGAGCAGCAACCTTGACTGGATCCCTCCCCTCTGGGCATTCCGATGCCCAGGGGGGAGGGAAGCCGTTCCGACGGCTGGGAGAGGGGTCTGCTTCAGAACCCAGAGGTGACGTATGGTATTACTTTCCACCCACGCCCAGGGTGCCATTCGACTGCGGTCCATCCCGCTGGTCGTCATCGGCGGCCTTCTGCTCCTTCTCGTGCTTGCCGTGGCGATCTCAGCCCTCAGCAACATCGGGCTACCCACGCGGTCGAAGGACCCCGAACGCCTGAGTGAGGCTGAGAAGGCGAGCCTGGAGGAGCTCTTCCGGCTGCGGGCGGCCCTTGGAAACGCCGTCTGGCCCGGTTGGGGTGATGTGG
>JAXGUU010000596.1:0-1757 GCA_040774145.1 Anaerolineae bacterium | reverse complement strand
GCAATACTACCTGGGGATTGACATCGGGGGCACGAAGAGCCACGCCCTCATCGCTGACGAGCAAGACCACGTCGTTGGATTCGGCGAATGTGGTGCGGGTAGCCACGAGGTGGTCGGCTGGGAGGGGTTGCGTGAGGCGCTTGAGACTGTCAGTGCTCAGGCGATGGTCTCGGCGGGGATCGATCGTCTGCGCCTGGCTGGTGTCGGCTATGGTCTTGCGGGCCACGATTGGCCTGGCGACCGCCCGGGCCACATCGAGGCGATCGAGGCGTTGGGGATCCCGGCACCCTATGCCCTCGTCAACGACACAATCATCGGTCTGATGGCCGGCGCGGAGGAGGGGTGGGGTGTGGGTGTGGTCGCCGGCACCGGAAGCAACAGCTGGGGGCGCGACCGCGCCGGCCGCGAGGCCCACATGACGGGCGGCGGCACGATGTTTGGCGAGTATGCCGGGGGCGGTGATCTTGTCGCCAAGGCTGTCGAGGCGGTGGCGCTTGCCTGGACGATGCGCGGTCCGCATACGCGGCTGGCAGATGCCTTCGTTGCGCGGGTGGGGGCGTCCGGTGTGGAGGATCTGCTGGAGGGCCTGTATCTCTCACGCTACACGCTCTCTTCGGACGCTGCTCCTCTGGTCTTCGAGGTGGCGGCTGCCGGCGATAGCGTCGCGTTGGAGATCATCCGCTGGGCCGGGCGCGAGCTCGGGAGCCAGGCCATCGGCGTGATCCGGCAGTTGGGGATCGAAGCCCTGACTTTCGATGTCGTCCAGATTGGCAGCCTCTACAGAGGGAGTCCTTTGCTCACCGATGTCATGCGTGAGACGATTCACACCGTTGCTCCGGGTGCGCGGCTGGTTCGTCTCACCGTGCCACCTGTGGTCGGCGCAGTGATGCTCGGGATGGAGCAGGCGGGCGTCGACTTTCGTCCGCTGCGCGAGAGGCTCATCGCGTCGGCGGCGCAAGTGAGCGCGCGGAAGGGCGGCTAGACGGTGGCCCTCGTCACAAAGACCGGATGGATTGCGGGCGTCCCGACGCTCGCTTGCTATGATGAGGACGCCAGGGTTGGACTGCCGCTGGTCCTGGTTCTGCACGGGTTCACCGGACGGAAAGAAGACTCCCGCGAGTTGGTCCTGGCCCTGGCGCGGAGGAATACCTGCGCTGTGGCGATTGACGCGCACCTCCACGGTGAATTGGGCTCGCAGCCCTTCGACCCGGCAGAGATTGCGCTACGGATGCTCGAAGTCGCCACCGTGACTGCCGGTATGATCAATCCACTGATCGACCACTACGCCTCGGTTGAGGGACTGGCAGATGCGGGCCGGGTCGGTTTGATCGGCACTTCGTTGGGCGGCGCGATCATTTGTCACTATCTGGCTCGGCGCCATCCTGCCGTCAGGACCGCGGTGGCTATGATCGCTGGCATCCCGGCGGTGTGGCCTGCGGTGCTGCGAAATGCTCGGATGCTCTTTCCTGCATTCGGCGTCACCGACGCCATGGTCGCGGAGGCCGAGCAGGTAACCTATCCGCCGTTCCTGGACGGCGTCTACGACTTTCCCCTGCTCCTGCAGTATGGTGACGCGGACCCGCTGATTCCCGTCGAGGTGGTCCGCCAGGTCCACACGCAGGTGCGCGAGCGCTGGGGTGACCCGGACAAGCTGGTCCTGCGGACCTATCCCGGCGTGGGCCACGAAACCCCGCCACGGATGGTGGCTGAAGCGATAGCGTGGTTGATGCGGTATCTGTGAAGGTATTGGCATCCTG
>JAXGUU010000595.1:0-1760 GCA_040774145.1 Anaerolineae bacterium | reverse complement strand
GCTCACGCTGCGAGCGGTACCCCCTTCTGGTCGTCGAGCCGCGACCCGGCAAGCAGCCGGCCACGATCTTGGACAAGCAACGATTCACGATGGAGCTGCTGGCGCTGGGCGCAAGTCACGCGCACACCCAATCCATCCAGCAGGTCCTATTCTACCCGGACGTGTTTCCAACCGACGTACGGCATAATGCAAAGATCCAGCGCGAGAAGCTGGCCATCTGGGCCGCCCGGCAGATCTCGAAGCCCGAGAGACAGCGCCCTGACCGCACAGCCTCACTCGACGTGGCGGTGCCGCACACCGACGTGGCCCCCACCGGCGACCGAAGACGACCTAGCGCACGGGCGGGCTTGCCCCGCCTCGCAGGCCTCCCCCGCCTGGCGGGCATCCTGGGCCTGCTGACAGGGGTCGGCCTCTCGATCTGGCTGCTCCTGAAGCGCCGGCCGAGACCGTCGCGCGAGGGCGCAGACACCACCGAGGCCAAGGAGGCATAGCACGAAGACGGCACCACGCGAAGGACTCACGCCCCGCGCCCTGGTCACCGGAGGCGGCGGGTTCCTGGGTCGCTATATCGTGCGGCAGTTGCGCGAGCGGGGTGACCGGGTTACGGTTCTTGCCCGCGTCGACTATCCCGAGCTCGAGCAAGCCGGCGTCCGGTTGGTCCGGGCTGATCTGCGCGATCGTGCCGCAGTTCTGGCCGCATGTCGCGAGGTCGATGTCGTGTACCATGTCGCCGCCCGGGCCGGGCTGTGGGGACCGTGGAACGACTTCTACGGCGTGAACGTCGTCGGGACCGAGAACGTGATCGCCGCGTGCCGCGCCAACGGCGTGCCGCGCCTGATCTACACCAGTTCGCCCAGCGTGGTCTTCGACGGCACCGATCAGGAAGGCGTCGACGAGACCTATCCGTATCCCGATCGCTTTGAGAGCCCGTACCCGGAGACGAAGTCCATCGCCGAACAACGCGTGCTCGAGGCCAATGACTCGGATCTGATGACGGTGTCACTGCGCCCCCATCTGATCTTTGGCCCCGAGGACAACCACCTGCTGCCGTCGCTCATCGAACGAGCGCGCAAGGGACGTGTCCCCCAGATCGGTGACGGCACCAATCGGGTGGATCTGACCTTTGTCGAGGATGCGGCCCGTGCCCACCTATTGGCAGCTACCGCGCTGACGGAGGGTTCCCCGGTCGCCGGGAGCGTCTACTTCATCAGCCAGGACGAGCCGGTCGTCCTCTGGCCTTGGATCCGCTCTCTGTTGGCGGCGCTCGACCTCCCCGCCATCCGCCTGCGTATCCCGCTGCCCGTCGCCCGGACCGCCGGGGCCGCGGTGGCAGTCCTCTACCGGTGCTTGAGGCTTCACGGCGATCCGCCGCTCACGCCTTTCCTCGCGAGCGAGCTGGCCCAGAGCCACTTCTACGACATAACGCGGGCCAAGCGTGACCTGGGTTACGCTCCCCAGTGGACCATGGCCGAGGCTATGGCCCGTACCGTGGCCTGGCTCAAGGCGGAGCATTCCTAGACAAGACTCCACGTTTCGGCATCGGACTTGCTCTCCCGTTGGTTTAGAGGCACACTTGGGGGAGGAGAGTAGCCACCACCGGAGGTGTGTTATGGCACTGAAACGCGATGAGAGCGGTCGCCTGCACATTGAGTCAAGCTTGATGGGCGAGTCGCTAATGCGCAAGGATTTGCTGGCATCCACGGACACCGAACAGGTCTTCCAGCCCCTGCCCCACCTGGCTGTGATCAAGATCGGCGGGC
>JAXGUU010000594.1:0-1766 GCA_040774145.1 Anaerolineae bacterium | reverse complement strand
TGGTCGAGTCTGCCGGAACCTTCCGGGTTGCCTAAGCCCGAGTCTGCTCGGGCCGCGACCCGGAAGGAGACGATGCCCGCCCTTCCGGGTTGCTGAGCGCAAGCTCCCTCGCTTGAGGGCCCGTTCTGAGCAACCCGGAAGGTGGTCTGAGGTGTGGTCGAGTCTGCCGGAACCTTCCGGGTTGCCTAAGCCCGAGTCTGCTCGGGCCGCGACCCGGAAGGAGACGATGCCCGCCCTTCCGGGTTGCTGAGCGTAAGCGCCCTCGCTTGCAGGCTTGTTCTGAGCAACCCGGAAGGTGGTCTGACGTGAGCCCGAGTCTGCTCGGGCCGCGACCCGGAAGGTGGTACCACTTTACTCCTGCGCTCGCTCCTTGATCGCCGCCTGCGCCTTCGCGACGAAGTCCGCCACGGGCATCGCGCCGAGGTTCTCCCCGCTGCGCAGGCGCACAGCCACCGCCCCCTGCTCTGCCTCACGGTCGCCCACCACCAGCATGTAGGGCACCTTCATCAGCTGCGCTTCGCGGATCTTGGCGTTCATCCGTGACGATGAGACGTCCGTTTTCACGCGGATTCCGGCCTGCCTGAGCTGATCCTCGACCTGCTTGGCGAAGTCGATGTGGCGGTCGGCGATGGGGATCACCCGCGCCTGTTCCGGTGCCAGCCACACGGGGAAGGCGCCCGCGTAGTGCTCCACCAGGATGCCGAAGAAGCGCTCAATCGACCCCAGCAGCGCTCGATGGACCATGTAGGGACGGTGCTCCATCCCGTCCTCGGCCACGTAGGTCATATCGAAGCGCTCGGGCTCGTTGAAGTCGAATTGGATCGTCGTGAGCTGCCACGAGCGTCCCAGCGCATCCTTGATGTGCAGGTCGATCTTCGGGCCATAGAAGGCGCCGCCGCCCTCGTCGACCTTGTAGTCGATGCCCTCGGCGTCGATGGCGCGCTTCAGCGATTCCTGCGCCTGCTCCCACCGCGCGGGATCGCCGACGGCCTTCTCGGGCCGCGTCGAGAGGTAGGCCTGGAAGTCCTCGAAGCCGAAGGCGCGCAGCATCGCGAGCGAGAAGCGCAGCACCCGCAGCACCTCGGCCTCGATCTGCTCGGGCGTGCAGATGATGTGGGCGTCGTCCTGCGTGAAGCCGCGCACGCGCATCAGCCCGTGGAGCACGCCGCTCTTCTCGTAGCGGTAGACCGTGCCGAGCTCAGCCCAGCGCAGCGGTAGCTCGCGGTAGGAGCGCAGCGCCGTCTTGTAGATCATGATATGGAAGGGACAGTTCATCGGTTTGAGGTAGTAGTCCTGTCCGTCCACATCCATCGGCGCGTACATGCCCTCTTTGTAGAAATCGAGGTGCCCGGAGGTCTCCCAGAGCCACGACTTCCCGATGTGCGGCGTGTAGACCAGGTCGTAGCCGCCCTCCAGGTGGCGGTCGCGCCAGAAGTCCTCGATCGTCTTGCGCATCAGCCCGCCTCGAGGGTGCCAGTAGGCGAGGCCCGGACCGGCTTCCTCGTGAAAGGAGAGCAAGTCCAGCTCGCGGATCAGCCGCCGGTGGTCGCGCTTCTTGACCTCCTCCAGCCAGTCGAGGTAGGCGCGCAGCTCCTTGGGCTGCTGCCACGCCGTGCCGTAGATGCGCTGCAGCATCGGCTTCTCCGCGTCGCCACGCCAGTAGGCGCCGGCGACGTTGAGCAGCTTGACCGCCTTCGCGTTGATCTCTTTGGAGTTGGCGACGTGCGGTCCGCGGCAGAGATCGACGAAGCCGCCGCTCTTGTAGA
>JAXGUU010000593.1:0-1772 GCA_040774145.1 Anaerolineae bacterium | reverse complement strand
TTGGGAACAAGCCATCGCCGAGCGCCCTTCAGCGACCCTTCAGGAGCACTTCACCGACGGCCCATCGTTGCTTCAGGCGATGCTCTATCGACGCCGGCGGGAGGACGAGAAACTTCCGTGGGATCATCTACAGAGTGGTGTTGAGAAGCGCTTCTTCCTGCGCGATTACCGTCTCAGTCAGGCGGGCGAACTGCTCGCCGACTGCCGCGAGGGTTGTCACGCGTGCGGCATCCTGCAGCATTACCCTGGCGAGCGCACGGAGGCCTGGCAGTGTCCTGTCCTGACCTAGCCGGCGCACCATCGCGCGAGGCCACGCGCCACTGTATCACCTTCGCCACCTCCCGTGCCCTGGCCTATGTCTCGGTGCTGGAGTTGGGCGCCGTGTGGGAGCGGACGTTGCGGCGCGCTCGGGTACCTGTCAAGTACAGCCAAGGCTTCAATCCCCGCCCGCGCATGCACTTCGCCGCGCCGCTGCCGGTTGGCTGCGGGAGTGAGGCCGACCTCCTTGATGTGTCCCTCCATGTCGCGTGGGCGCCCGAGGCCATCATCCGCGCGCTGTATGGCGTAACGCCGCCGCACCTCACCGTCATCTCGGTGGCCGCAGTCGCCGACGACGACCCGGCACTGTCGGAGCAACTGGTGGCTGCCGAGTACCGGATCCGACTGCAGGGCGAGGACCAAGCGGCCCTCTCCGCAGCGGTGGAGCACCTGCTCGCGCAGGAGAGCCTGCCCCTACCACGTCGCGGGCGCCGCCATCGAGGCAAGAGCTATGACCTCCGTCCTCTAATCCACACTCTCGAGGTCGGCCCAGCTCTATCTTCTCCTTGGATGGCGCTGCGGATGCGCCTCGCAGCACGGCCAGGCGCGACAGGTCGCCCGGATGAGGTCCTCAAGGCCCTCGGCTGGGATGACGCCCCACGCAGCTGCACGCGCACGCGACTCATTCTGGAACCGGGTCAGACAGTCGAGCGACCGACCCCGCCAGCTTAGAGGAGAGGACGAAACGATGTCCAGCTGCACACTCAAGGGTCTGGGAGACAGCCGATGATCGACACTCACCTAGCAGACCGCGTCGTGCTCATCACCGGCGCCAACCACGGTATCGGCGCGGCCACCGCCCTGGCGTTCGCCACGCAGGGCGCTCGCGTCTATCTCACCTTCTGGCGTAACGCGCCGGCCCACTCGCCCGCAGAACCGGCCCAGGCCAGGGCTCAGGGGTCGGGCGGACCTGCCCTCTACGAGGCGCAACAGCAGCAGGACGGTAGGTCGGTCGCCCGCGCTATCTGTGACGGCGGAGGGCAGGCGGTCGCGCAAGAGATGGATCTCGCCGACCCGGTCGCGATCCCCCGTCTGTTCGACGCGTGCGAGGCACGCCTTGGTCCCGTCGACATCCTGGTCAGCAATCACACCCATTGCGTTGCGGAGACCTTTGACCCGGCGCTGGTCACCGACGACGGTTTCCCCATCCGGCTCACGAGTGCTGCCGGTATCGATGCACACTTCGCCATCAATGCACGCGCAACGGCGTTGCTGATGGCTGAGTACCTTCAGCGCTATCTGGCCCGGGGCGCGAGCGAGGGCCGCATCATCACGATCACCACCGACGCCGCTCACGCCCATGTCGCCAACATCAGTTACGCCGCGAGTAAGCACGCTATCGAGTCCTACAGCCGCTCGGCTGCCGCCGAGATGGGTCGCTACGGCATCACCGTCCACGTCGTGGCACCCGGGCCGATTCAGACCCGCTATCTGACCCCGGATCAAGTGGGGCC
>JAXGUU010000592.1:0-1778 GCA_040774145.1 Anaerolineae bacterium | reverse complement strand
GCGCACGCGCCGCCGCCTCGTGCTCGACCACCTCGAGCGCGATCAGCTCCGCAACCCGATCGTGGGCGAAGACCGCAACCAGCTCTTCGGAAAGGGACCCACCGTCGCGGTTGAGCAGCAGCACGGGAACATCGGAGAGTCCGCCCCCTCCGCTTCCGCCCAGCGCACCGCCCATCACAAGGGTGAGCACAAAGGGCGTGAGCAGCATCGTCACGATGGCGCCCGCATCGCGGAATGCAAGCTTCACCTCCTTCACCGCCAGAGCCCAAAGAGGTCGCATCGGATCCTAATCCCGCAGGGCTCGCCCGGTCAGATGCAGAAAGACCGTCTCAAGGTTGGGCTCGCGGATCTCGATGGTGCGAATGCTCAATCCCAGGTCAACGGAGGATCGCACGATGTCGGAGAGCACCCCCTCGGCGGAGCTCGCGTTGACGACGACTACACCATCCGTCGACGTCGCCTGCGTCACCTCAGGGATCTCCTGCACACGGGCTGCCAACGCGTCGCCCCCACTCTTCCCAAGCAACTCGAGAATCAGGGTCTCGTGCTCGCCCACGACCTGGATCAGCTCGTGCAGCGTGCCCAGCGCGATCAGCTGCCCCCGATCGAGAATGCCGATGCGGTCGCTCAGCTCCTGGGCCTCTTCCATGTAGTGGGTTGAGTAGAGCACCGTCGTCCCCCTGTCGGCCATCCGCTTCACCCAGTCGAGGATGTAGCGGCGACTCTGCGGATCGATGGCGACGGTAGGCTCGTCCAGCAGCACCAGCTCAGGTTGACCCAGGAGGCCTACCGCGAGGTTGAGTCGCCGCTTCATCCCACCGGAGAAGGTCCTCACCCGATCCTTGGCCCGCGCCGTCAGTTCGGTCAGCGCCAGCTTCTCCTCGATCTCACGCCGGAGCGCCTCCCCCACCAGGCCGCGCATCTCACCCCAGAAGCGGAGGTTCTCCTCCGCCGTCAGCTCGGCATACAAGGCGAGGTCCTGAGGGACGACGCCGATACAGCGCCGGACCGCCATCGGATCGCGGACCACATCAAAGCCGTTCACGCTGACCGAGCCTGAGGTCGGGGAGAGCAGCGTGCTGATCACCGAGATCGCCGTGGTCTTGCCGGCACCGTTCGGCCCCAGCAACGCAAACATCTCACCCCGCTCGATGCTAAATGAGATCCCATCCACAGCGTTGGGCCCATGGGGCTCATAGCGTTTGACGAGATCGCACACCTCAACCAGAGCCATCACGCCTCCTCTCGAAGCCGGTTATCGTGCAGCCTCATAGGAGCTCTGCGCCCACCATCCCGACCGGCATGATCGTCTCGTCATCTTCCTCGACGATCTCGGCTTCGATTCTACCGGCGGAAAGCTCACGCAGGGCCGCCTGGAAAGGGTCCACCCGGTCCGCCACAAACTGCGCCGTGAGCGTGACGTCGCCGGCGAAGTCCTCGTCCAGCAGCTGCCCGTCGTACTCGTCGACCAGGAGGCGCGCCCGCTCATAGAGATTGTAGGGCACGGCGACCATCAGCGTCGCTGTGGGCACCTTCTCCGCCAGCGGCAGCACCTTCAGCACCTCGCGCACCGCGTCACCATAGGCCCGCACGAGGCCCCCCGTGCCCAGCTTCGTCCCGCCGAAGTACCGGGTCACAACCACCGCCACATCGCCGATGCCGCTCCCCTGAAGCACCGCCAGGGCCGGGCGCCCCGCCGTGCCCGACGGCTCCCCATCGTCGGAGCAGTGCGCCGTCACGCTGCTCCCGTGACCGATCACGAAAGCCGGCACGTTGTG
>JAXGUU010000591.1:0-1780 GCA_040774145.1 Anaerolineae bacterium | reverse complement strand
GTCGAGCGAAATGCCCTGCGAGTAGAGCATTCGGAAAACGTAATGGTCCGGGATGATGAACAGATCGGCCGGTGACCCGAAAACGGCGTCGGCGTCGGCAAACAACTGCGGCGCCACGTGTCCATGCGGGCTCACAATAGGAAGGCGCGCGACACTGTCGTATAGCTCGCGTGCCACGCGACGTTGCGACGGTTCCGGGTCAAAATAGCGGTCAGGATCAAGTTTCCACTGCTCTCCCATAGTCACCTCCTGGTCTCTTCAGCTAGGGGGCACTGGCCCGTACGACAAGCTCTGGCTCCAGAGCAACGACAGCCGTAGACGCCCCCTCGCCCTCTCCGGCTGCATATCCCTCCCTGCGGACGCGCTCCAACAGCAAGCCCACTGCCCGGGCCCCCAACTCATGACGGGAGACCCGGCACGTCGTCAGGGCGGGCGTGACGAGCGCTGCCACGGGAATATCGTCAAAGCCCACAATCGCCACGCTGCCCGGAACGTTCCGTCCCAGCTCCCGGCAGGCGTGAAGCGCGCCTACCGCCACGAGATCGTTGTAGCATATGAGGGCCGTGAGTTCACCGGAACCGCGCAGCAACCGCAACGCAGCGAGCCGCCCTTGCTCCGCAGTCGGGCCACACGGTTCGATCCACCTGGTCTCTCGCCGCAGACGGGCAGACGCCATCTCGATCGCATACCCCTCCAAGCGGCCCTGCCCGCTATGGGACCCTTGCGGTCCCGACAGGAACCCGATGGCCCGGTGACCGCGCCCGATCAGATGGCCCGTGGCAAGTCGCCCGCCCAGCACATCGTCCACGACCACCGTCGCCACGTGTTGGCCCGCCCTTCTGTTCACAAGAACCACGGCGGGGTAGGCATCCACAGCCATCTGAAGGTCTTCGTCACTGAGACGCGAGCTGCACAGCACGACGCCGTCGACCCGTTTCTCCTCCAGTGAACCGAGGACGTCCAACTCCCTTGCCGGGTCCTCATCGGTGTTGCACAGGAAGACGTTGTAGCCCTGAGCGTACGCGCCCTCTTCCACGCCACGGGCCACCTCGGCAAAGAATGGGTTCGCGATATCGGGGACCACGAGGCCAAGCGTGCCCGTGTGTCGCGTCGCCAGGCCACGCGCAATGCTACTCGGTCGGTAACCCAATCGCTCGACGACTTCGAGCACACGCTGACGCGTCGCCGCACTGACGTCGCCACGCCCATTGATCACGCGCGAGACCGTCATCATCGACACGCCCACCTCGCGTGCGACGTCAGCGATCGTGATGCGATCTGGCGGCCTTGCAGGTTCCGACACCCGGGCCATCCCTTCCCGGGACGTGCTGTCTCGTCGCCACGCCCGTTGCTGTTAGCGCTAACGCCATCATAGGGCAGGGTGTCGCCGTGTCAAGCAGGTGACCAGACGCTGCTAGTCGCGACCGCCGTACTCATGGACGGCTTCGAGAAAAGCGGCAACGTTGGCCCATGGAATGTCCGGTTCGCCAAGGTCGTAAGCCGGTGCCAGAATCAGCCCCGCACGTCCCAACGAGTCAATCCGTAGCCGCACTTCTTGCCGGATCGCTTCGGGGCTCGCGAAACTGAACGCCGTCTGGCAGCCCACCGTGCCCCAGAACGCCAGCTTCGCTCCATACTCCGCCCGGATCTTCGCCGCATCCATATGGTCAGGCTGGAGCGGGTTGATACCGTTCACCCCGATATCTAACAGATCGGGCAGGATGGGGGTGTACACACCATCACTGTGAAAGATCACGCGCAGGTCCGGTTTGATGGCCCG
>JAXGUU010000590.1:0-1781 GCA_040774145.1 Anaerolineae bacterium | reverse complement strand
TACAGGGGTCAAGGGGGCGCTGATTCTGGTCAGTGCCGATGATCCCGCGTGTCTCTCGTCGCAGAACGAGCAGGACAACCGCCAGTATGCGCGATCCGGGAAATTCCCCTGTTTCGACCCTGCGGATAGCGCTGAGGCGCGGCGCTTTGTGGGAATCGCGGCGGACGTCAGCGAGAAGTTCGCTACGCCCGTGATGCTCCGGACGACTACGCGTCTATCGCACTCGAAGTCCGCCGTGGAGGCGCGGGTACCCGAAGCACGCGAGTTCAAGCCCTTGGCGCCCTATGAGCGCGTGGGAGGGGGCTCTCGCGTGATCGTCCCCGAGGTTGCCCGGCGCCGCCATCCAGAGGTCGAGGCGCGGCTCGAGGCGCTCGCCGCCTGGTCGGCGACCGAGGGCTTCGACCTTGGCATCAACCGCATCGAATGGGGCGAGACCGACGTCGGCATCGTCACCTCCGGAATCACCTACCAGTATGTGCGCGAGCTTGCCGGCCATAAGTCCATTCTCAAGCTGGGGATGAGCTATCCGCTCCCATTCGACAGGATCCGCGAGTTCGCGGACAGAGTGGGCACGCTCATCGTTGTGGAGGAGCTCGATCCCTTCATCGAGGAGCAGATCCGGGCTGCTGGGATCCCCGTGGCCCATGGCAAGAACGTCATTCCGCTCTGCGGCGAACTCACGCTGGCCAACGTTCGCCAGGGGCTGCACCTTGCCGGGGTGCTGCCGACGCCCCCCGAGCTTCCCGCACCCCTCGCGTCCGTCACGATCCCAGGTCGACCGCCCGCGCTCTGCCCCGGCTGCCCTCATCGCGCTTTCTTCTATAACCTGCGCCGCTACAAGCGTAAGGCGGTGCTTGCTGGCGACATCGGCTGCTACTCGATGGGCGTGCTGCCGCCATTCGAGGCGATGGATATGCTCATCTCCATGGGGGCGAGTATCGGCATGGCGCACGGGTTTGCTCAGGCCGGCGGCCAGGAATCTGCCATTGCCACCATTGGCGATAGCACCTTCTTCCATTCCGGTATGGCACCGCTGGCCTCTGCGGTCTACAACCGGTCGAAGATTGTCGTTGCGGTTCTCGACAACCGCATCACGGCCATGACAGGTCAGCAGCACAACCCCGGCACGGGCATCACGCTCCAGGGCGAACAGGGGCGCGAGATCGACATCGCCGCCGTCTGCAGGGCGATGGGCGTCACCTTCGTGGAAGAGGTCAATGCCTGGGACGTCAACGCGATCAACAAGGTGTTGCGCGATGCCATGGCGCATGCAGACGGACCGGCGGTTGTCATTGTCCGCGGCGCCTGCGTCTTTACCCCGCACTTCCACCTGCAGCCCAAGATGCGCGTCGACCTGACCAAGTGCGTGACCTGCGGTTCCTGCTTCCGTGTTGGCTGTCCCGCTATCCTCAAGAGTGACGAAATCTACCCTGCCAGCGGAAAACAAAAAGCTACCATCGACCCGCTCCTCTGCACCGGCTGCACCGTCTGTATGCAGGTGTGTCCGGTGGGGGCGATAGGGCGAGAAGGCGAGTGAGCGAAAAAGCGAGAAGGCGAAAAAGCGAGAAGGCGAAAAGACGGACGGATTGGTAGAGCACGGGGTATCTATATTCGGTGATAGCTGAGGATGTGAGGGAGTATGGATGACCTCGATTTTGGGGCGTGGGCGGCTACCGTTCACTCACGGATGAAGCGTGAACCACTGTGGAAATCTGTCGCGTACCAGAAGGCCCTGTTCCTCCATGAGTGCGTTTGGCGAGACTGCGAGATACTGCAGGCGG
>JAXGUU010000589.1:0-1794 GCA_040774145.1 Anaerolineae bacterium | reverse complement strand
TGTCAAGGGAGAGCACCGCCGCAAGGCTTGCGTGGGATCTCTGTCAGGGGATGATCTCGAGCAGCTGGCGACGCGCCCGCAAACGCGGGATGTTGACCAGCGGTGGGACCCGTCTCGCGATGATGATCACGTGCATGCTGGGGGGCAGATAATCCACCATCATCGCGGTCGCCGCGTGGATGGCGGGCAGGTCGATCACATCATAGTCCCATAGCACCAGGGCGAAGTCTGAGGACGATGGAGACGTAGCCGCCGTCACAGCATTGAGCAGCTCAACGATCCCATCGTCCGGTGCGAGCCCATCAAGGGGTAAGGGTCCGACGATGGGCGCGAGGGCCCGTGCAAGGGCCTCGCAGTAGCGGCAGGGCTCGTTGTGGGCAGGCGTCAGCGCGACCACGTAGCTCGGCGCCGGCAGAGCACCGGCGCTCAGTCTATGCGACGTAATCACGAGCGTGAGCCGGTAGGTCATACCGGCGCTGAGGTCCCATTTGCAGTCCAAGATCAAGCCACCCCATAGGTGATGGTCCGGCGATCGGCGTAGCACGACCCCGATCGCCGGACCATCATCGCCATTCTAGAGCTGTGCTACGATGGCGACCACGTAGGGCACCAGAGCCAGCAGCGCCATCAGGGGATGTCCGCGGCGCACATCGTTGCGGCTGTCCCAGTTGAAGAGGTAGATCGCCAGTCCCAGGGCAATCAGACCACTCGCTCCCAGCACCAGCGCCGACAGGAGCGGGTTCACCGCCGTCTCCAGGCCATAGGCGAAGCCGTGGAAGGCCTGCATCGCGTGCGAGGCGGGCAGCAACAGCGAGACCGGGCGCACCGTCTCCGGCCGGATGTCGAGCGGCATCATCATGCCACCGAGCAGGGTCGACGGCAGGAAGATCAGCTGCGAGAGCAGGACGACGGCCCGCGCGTCGTGAGCGACGACGCCGATCAGGCAACCCAGTCCCGCAAAGCTGAAGACTGTCAACAGCGTGACCAGGGCGAAGCTCCCCCAGTTCGCCGGCACCACCCCCCCAAAGAGAGGGTGAGCCGTCAGGGCAATGATCCCGCTCACGATCAGGATGTGGAAACCGGTCGTCAACGCCGGCATCAGCAGGATCGAGACGGCGGGCACGCCGTTGATCCGGTAGCTGCGGTAGATGCCCGCCTCACGCGACTCCACCAGCGGGCCCGGCAGCCCCAACAGCGCACTCGCCATCGCCGCCAGGACCACCATCGCGGGAATCATCGCCTCTTTGAAGCCGGGGTTGATCTGGACCATCACCAGGCCCATCATCGCGTAGAATCCCAGCGGGAAGAGATAGTTCATCAGCAGCAGGGTCGCGTCACGCAGCCCCGTCCTGAACTCATACCTGAAGTGATGTACCAATGCCGTCATGCTGTCCCTCCCTTTCCTGTACCGGCGCCAAGCGGCGCCGTAGCGCTGGGCTGGCCCAGCGCCGTGATCTCTAAGAAACGCTCCTCCAGCGAGGGGCGCTCGACCCGCAGGTCGATGAGTTTGTCGTTGCGCTCGCTCAAATAGCCGAGGATCGCGCTGACCGTCGGACCGGGGTCACGGCTGTAGTAAACGGTGTACTCATCCGTGACATTGCGTTGGTGCACCGCCGGGAACATCGTCCCATTGGAGGCCAGCAGCGACTGCTCGGTCCGGACCGACACCTTCGTGAATCCCTCGCCGGTCGCCGTGAGCTCGCGGGGCGTGCCCGTGGCGACCAGGCGTCCCCGAAGCAGGATCGCTACCCGATCAGCCATCTTCTCCGCCTCCGCCATGTCGTGGGTCGCCAG
>JAXGUU010000588.1:0-1804 GCA_040774145.1 Anaerolineae bacterium | reverse complement strand
CTTTGCCCGGTGGGTGGTGGCGGAGGCCACAGCCCTGGGCCTTCCCGCGATCTGGGTCGATGGTTCTCAGGGCATCCCGGCGCTGGGCAAACTGGTCGCTGTGCATCTGGGTCTCGAGCCATAGCTGGCGCGTCCTGACGAGCACGTCCTACCCCTGTCCACGTACATCTGCACTGACTGAGGAGGCACAATGGCGAAACAACCCTTTGGGGCGTTGATCATCCACGGGTTCACATCGAGCCTTGACTGTGTGAAAGGACTCCAACCCCCACTGGCGGCGCTTGGTCTCCCCACGCGAATGCCGGTCCTGCGCTCCCGGACAACGACACGAACTACCCATGGGCGCCGATGGAGGCCATCGCTCAGATGCTGGCCTTCTCGAAGCAAGCGCGGGACCGTCTTCGTGAGGTGAACGTCCCCACGCTTGCCCTTCAGGGTCGCGCTGACACAACCGTTTTGCTGATCGGCGCTGAGATTGTGCTGGGTGACATCACGACACAACCGGCGAACAAGCGCATTTTCTGGTTTGAGCGGACCGAGCACGAGATGTTCCTCGATGCGGAGGCGGATGCGGCGATCGCGACCGTCGTCGACTACGTGAGAACTCGGACCTCTGGCTGATGGACACTGAGAAACGCCATGGTACGGTCATCATCCTGAACGGAGCGTCGAGCTCGGGCAAGTCGAGCATCATCAAGGCGCTGCAGGCGCGGTTGGATGTGCCCTTCCTCGATGCGGGTCTCGACCGGTTTATCTGGATGCTGCCCAAGCGCTATCTGGATCGCCCTCTCTGGGATGACGTTCTGGGCTTGAACACTGAAGCCGGTCTGACGGGCCACCAACTCGTCGCAGCGATGCACCGGGCCATCGTCGCGTTATCGCAGGCCGGGAGCAACGTCGTCGCCGATCATGTCCTGGTCGAATCGCCTTGGGTCGATGACGCGGCGGCGCTGCTCGCGGATCTGCCGGCCTATCTGGTGGGTGTGCGGTGTCCGCTGGAGGTTCTCGAGCAGCGCGAGCGCGACCGTCAAGACCGGACTCTGGGCCAGGCGCGGGCGCAGTACACCGCCGTGCATAGGCACGTGTTGTCGCGTGGCGGCTATGATGTCGAGGTGGACAGTTCCGTCGAAAGCCCTGAGGCCTGCGCGCGGCGGATAGCCGAATACGTCGCGGCGGCACGCCCGGAGGCCTTCCGCAGGATCCACGAAACCGCGAGGTCACCTTCGGACTCAGACGTCCCGCCGCCGATGGCGTGCCGGGTGGGGTGTGGGGCGTGCTGTATCGCGCTGTCGATCTCGTCGCCGATCCCGGGTATGCCCGACGGCAAACCCTCGGGCGTGCGCTGCGTGCAGCTCACGCCGGATAACCGGTGCAAGCTCTTTGGGCGGCCCGAACGGCCCGAGGTCTGCGTCCGGCTGCGGCCCGAGCCCGAAATGTGTGGCACATCCGCCGAGGATGCGCTAGCCTATCTTTACGCTCTCGAGGCTGCCACACGCCCACGTGGCTGATCTGGGCCGTCCTGCGAAGGGTGGGTAGCCTAGGCGAGCGCGTCCAGGATCCGCTGGAAGAGCAGTCCGTGGTTGCAGTAGAGCTGCTGCTCTTCGGCAAGCTGTGCTCCGAAGGTGCGAATCAGGTCGAGCCCCATGACCATATTGCCGAGCGGGTTGACGTGCAGCGGGTCCTGCATGAGCTCGCGATAGCGCTCGTTGTGCCCCGCACGCTGGCGTTCCCACCGGCGCCGTTGATCCCCCTGTGGGGCGCGGGGGTGGGCGGCGACGCGGCGCACGACAGCCATAAAGGTGTG
>JAXGUU010000587.1:0-1805 GCA_040774145.1 Anaerolineae bacterium | reverse complement strand
CCATCCACCGACAGCCAGGCCGTACGCCCCGCCTCGTCCAGCATCGTGCGTACCGCACGGATCTTCGCATACATCTCCGGGATCAACTTCTGGCCACCGAATCCCGGGTTAACCGTCATAATCAGCACCAAGTCCAGGTACGACAGCACATAACGCAGCGCCGTCTCCGGCGTCGACGGATTCAGGACCACGCCCGCGCCGACGCCGAGTCCGCGAATCTGCTGCAACGTGCGGTGCAGATGCACCGTCGCTTCAGGATGGACCGTGAGTAGGTCGGCCCCCGCTGACGCAAAGGCCTCAACATAACGCTCGGGACGATCGACCATCAAATGCACATCAAGGGGCAGCGAGGTCACCGCCCGTACCGCAGCGACGACGAGAGGACCTATCGTGATATTGGGCACAAACTGCCCGTCCATCACATCGATGTGGATCACGTCGGCCCCCGCCGCTTCCGCAGCCATCACCTGATCTCCCAAATGAGCGAAATCGGCGGAGAGTATCGAGGGCGCGATGCGTACAGGTCTGATCATAACCCGCTTATGATACACTGGTTAGGCAGGAACGCAAGGTTTTGATCAGCGAAACTCGCGCCGGCGTCCTAGGGTGAAGCACCGTCCTCGGGAGGAGGGGAGATCTCACGCCACGCGGGGAGCGCATCGTACGTGCGTGGCCACGCAGCGGTATAAAAAGCGAGATAATCCGGCACAGCGCCGCTCCAAAGTTCGTCAACGTGACCGCCACGATGGAGCTCATAGGTGACGTCAGCCTCCAGCTCGAGCAGCAGATCGCGCAGCCGTATCGCCTCGGCACGCGCCCAGTCCCCATCCCCGGCATCAAGGTAAATGCGCAGGCCGGACACCCCTTCGCGCGCCAACCTGTAGGGGTCATACTGCGGTAGAGGTTGATTGAGGGCCAGGGCAGGACTATGCCCCCCGACAGCGCCGAAAAGATCCTGATTGCGCATCCCGATCTCGAGCGACCAGACGCCGCCGCGCGAAATCCCACCGACGGCCCGCCCCTCAGGGGCCGGTATGGTACGGTAGAGTTGGTCGATCTGGGGCACAAGCTCATGGACGACGAAGCCCTCGAAGGAGGCATCTCCGCCACTCGAGTGCACGTAACGACCATCTTGATCCACGCCGGGCATCACCAACAAGAAGGGACCCACGATGCCGCGGCTGATCCAGTCATCACTCCACTCGATCATGCCTAACCGACTCCAATGCCACTCATCCATCGGCCAACCGTGGAATAGGTAGAGCACCGGGAAGGCTCGGTCGGGATACATGTCGTAGCAAGGGGGGAGATGGACCACGAAGCGCACCAGCTCGCCCATCGCGCTGCTCTGCAGCGAAGCCGCTTCGGTGCGCCCGTGGAGATAAGGGCACACATAGGGCGTTGGCGTCAACGTCGGTGTAGGGGTCAGCGTTGGCGAAGGTGTCGGCGACGGCGTAACCGTTGCGGTCGCCGTGGGCGGCACACCCATACTGCCCGGCATCGTCGCCGTGGGCGGCACGGGAGTCGTGACGTCGACCGGCTCGACCTGTGCTTCCGCGACCATGTCGTTGTTGACGTGGCCCGTACAGGCACTGAGAGCTAGCAGGAACAGCCAAATGACCAACCGGTGGTACCGGCTTCGCGGTCGCGCGGGCCTATGCACAGGTACGTTACGATGTCCCACAGACTTTAATTGAACCTGCCAATCCAACGCCACCGAGCCCACAACGCACGTCTATGAGACCTGACCGCTGTAACCCGTGTGCCCGCTTGACGACTCGGAGTAGGATACCACGAGCGAAGTG
>JAXGUU010000586.1:0-1812 GCA_040774145.1 Anaerolineae bacterium | reverse complement strand
ATGGCGTTCTCGCCGCTGGCGCCGCGATCCGCGCCGGACTGTATCATGCGCTGAGTCGCAATGGCGTTGATGCCCAGAGCCCAGATCTCGACCTCCGGTCGCTCCTCCCGGAGCTGAGCGACGATTTGCGCGCCCATCCCGCCGCCCATCCCGTCGATGACTGCGATGATCATCGGTCGATGTCCGGGTTACCAGCGCACCGGCTTCTTGCGCTGGGCCTGCTGGTGCCTCACGGCCTGTGTCGCGCCGCGGAAGCGGTCGGGCTCCGGGATCTGCCGGCGCGCCGGCTTTTCGAGTTCGGGCCTGATCAGGCGCCGCAACTTGTCGATGTCGCTTTGCTGGAGGGGTTGGGGTCGCAGAGCGAGGCCGAGGGCGTAGTTGGACGCCCCCAGTGCCCAATCCCACTCGCGGCGCAGCTCGTCGGCGCGGAGGTCGTAGGCGCGCTTGTCCCACGCCTTGGCCGACTTCTCGGCATCTTCGTAAATGCTCAGCAGGGCCGTCCCCGCCACAGAAAGCAGGTCGCGCGCGAGATCCGGGTCGTCCTGCAGGTGCTCGGGTAGGTGCACGGTAAGAATCTCCGCGATCACGCGGAGGTGTTGGTTGCGCTCTTTGATCGCCACGCTAGGATGTCCTTCACTGCTTTACCGTCAGGGCAGGCGGGAGCGGATCGCTTCCTTGGCCTGATCGCCAAGGCGTGCGAGTTGCTGCTCGATCTGCTCCACCAGTCCGACAGTCTCATCGCGTTCAACGTAATAGGCAACCCCGATCGATCCCGGTCCGGCATGGACGCCGAGCTCGACGGGCACGCGGGTCAGGTAGCTTTCCACACAGTTGACGCGCGCCTTGATCGCTTCCAGTAGGCTGCGCCCCTCCTCCTCATCCTCGGCATAGTGCACCGTGACGTGTGTGGGCGCGCCCTGTAGCTCATCGACGGTACGCTCGATCAGGGCTTTGAGGCCCTGGCTCCGCCGCCGCGCCTGCCCCATCAGGCTGACCTTGTTGGAGCTAACGCGCACCAGAGGCTGGATCTTCAGCAGGCTGCCCACCTTGCCGGCGGCACTGGAGAGCCGCCCTCCTTTGAGCGTATAGTTGACGCTCTCCAGCAGGGCGAAGACTCCGGCATGGGGAACGGCTGACTTGGCCGCTACCACAACCTCCTCAAGGGACCCTCCTGCTGCGGCCCTGCGCGCGGCCTCCAAGGCGACAAAGCCCTCCGCCATCGCCGTAGTCTCGGTGTCCACGACCACGACCGGCACAGGCGCCTCCCGCGCACCGATTTGTGCCGTGTTGAACGTCCCGCTTTGTTTGCTCGTGATGTGGATTGAGACAATGCCCTTGGCCCACGTCGCGAGGTCGTGGTAGAGCTCGGCGAACTTGGCGACGGCTGGAACGCCAGTGTGTACTTCCAGCTCCGGTGAGGCCCTCAGCCTGCGGAAGAACTCCGGTGGGTCCATCGTCTCGCCGGAGATAAAGGACTCGTTGCCCATGTGGACCCAGAAGGGAATGACGTGGATGTTGTAGCGGTGAATGAGATCATCCGGAATACCGGCTGCGGAATCGGTCACGACGGCGATCGTGGGTGTAGACGACATAGCTCCTCCTGATGCCCGGGCCTCTCCCGAGCCCCCTGTTGGTTGATCTTCGTCCGAGTTCTGGTACGATAGCTTCGTGCAGATTTCGCCCTTTAGGCGGCTACGGACGCCCTCCCAGACGACGATGCCGATCCGGCAAGGGAGAGTGTACACGGTAGGCACCAGGTTGCAAGCGAGACTCTAGATGGAGGATGGGACGATGGCACGCACGGCAGTTTTT
>JAXGUU010000585.1:0-1816 GCA_040774145.1 Anaerolineae bacterium | reverse complement strand
GCGGGCAGAACGTCGCGGCACGGGCATTGAGCAAAGCCGGGCGCTACCCGCTCGGGTGGGGGTGATCGGGGTGGGGGGCCGGAGCGCGGCGGCACCGCCACCGCCTGCGTTCAGTCCCCCTCGGTGAAGAGGGTCAGCGTGGCGGCGGCGCCGTCGGCATCGTCGACCACGGCATATTGCAGCCAGTAGCCGTCGCGCGTCATCGCGATGGCCTGTCCCGCGTCCGCGGGGAAGTCCCAGCCCTCTTCCGCGACCCAGCCGGCCTGCTCCAGCTCCGCCACGTAGGCGGTGAAGGGGTCCTGGTCGGTCTGGAGGTTTGCGTAGATCAGCGAGCCGTCGGTGTGACCGGGGATGCTGTAGGTGACGACGAGCTCACCGTACGCGTAGACCGGCAGGAAATCGGGGGCCCAGTCGGGCCACTCCGCCGCCTCACCCGCGCCGAAGCTTTCCGGCAGCTCGAAGCTCTCCGGCAGGAGCTCCTCGGGCGGCTCGAGCTCCTCAGGCAGGCCCTCGAAGGGTAGCTCGAGCTCCTCGGGTAGGCCCTCCAACGGCAGTTCGACCGCTTCCGGCAGGCCTTCCTCGGTGAGCTTCTCTACCATACCCTGCACGCTCTCGTCGGTGAATCGTCCCAGCACACCTTCGATCAGGCCGCAGCCCAATCCGAAGATCAGGGCGCCAAGGATCAGGGCGGCTAGGACGGTGGTGGACGGCTTCTTGGTCATCGTTGGACTCTCCTCGTGGTTAGGTTGTGAACGGTCCGTCGCTATTCTAGCGGATCTGGGGCCACCGACCAGGAGCGGAGGCGGTAGGGCGGCGGAGGGTCACGAGGTTGGTCGAGCGCACCCGCGCGGGTCTGACACCCGTCCATGGATGGCTGACACCTGTCAGCTCCGGCCCCGCTGCGGGAACCTGGCGGCGGGGCGCTGCGTCTTTAGCTGTGAGAGTCACAGAAAAGACCTAAGGGAGGAGCAAACGATGAACAAGGGACGACGCTACGGTTGGTTGGGGTTGTTGGTCGGAGCGCTGCTGCTGGTGAGTGCGTGCAGCGGTGTGGCCCGCGGCGAGGCCGAGACCGGTGCGCCGGTTGATGTTGAGGCGCCTGCGGGTGAGGTGCGCGAAGGGCTCGCGGTGGTCGATGGGATGTACGTGATCAAGATGGAGCGGCTGCCTGCGGATGTGGGCGCGATCGCCTCGGGCCACCTGCCCGACGGCTGCACGGAGCTGGGTGAGGCGGTCGTGACCCGTGACGGGGACAGCTTCCTGGTAGAGCTGCCCATCGAGCGCGATCCGGACGCGATGTGCACGATGGCGCTGGTTCCCTACCAGGTCGCGATCAAGCTGGACGTGCTGGGGCTTCCCGCAGGGATCTATACGGTGGACGTGAACGGGGTGACCGACACCTTCACGTTCGAGAGTGATAACGTTTATCAGGAGTAAGTGGTAGGTTGTGCATCGGGCGCCCCGCGGGTCAGCGACCCGCGGGGCGCTTTTTGGTGCCTGGGCGGTGGTCTGACGAGCACCCCTCGTTGAGTGAACCTTTGACGCCCCTCGAGGCGGGTAACCGCTCAAGGCCGCCAGAACGCCCTTGAGCGGGAGAGCGGAAGGCCCTTGGGCGGGGTGGTTATCCACGGATTGGCGCGGTATTCCACAATTCCTAGGGGTTTTCTCCACAGGTGACCCCAACATGTGGGGGGTGGAGGGTTGATCGAGTAGATCAAATGTTCTATGATAGGGGCAGACTGCGATGATCCGACACGAAAGGAGTCTGCCTTGTGGAGCGATACGTTGACGCGGCGTTGGATCTATGCGTTGGCTT
>JAXGUU010000584.1:0-1818 GCA_040774145.1 Anaerolineae bacterium | reverse complement strand
GCTGCCCGAGACCTGGTCCGTGGGCCAGACCCGCGAGACCGTGATGGGCACGCTCACCGTGGTGGGCGAGGCGCCAATGGATCCGCGCGCCGAGAACAGCGCCATCTACGTGGCGGATGCGAACGAGGTGCCACTGGAGCACGCGGTCAAGCGCATCTTCTGCGGGCCGTCGGACTGCACGCCCGATGTGGCGCTGGAGGATGTGACGGTCGCGGGGCAGCCGGCCAAGCGCTCGGTGCCGGCGGGCCAGGTGAAGATCGCGTGGTACTTCCTGAGCTACGGCGGCAAGACGATCACGTTCACGCTCTACGACCCGGCGACGCACGAGACGCTGGACTGGGTGGTCGACGCGATTCGGCTGGACGCGACGGAGTAGGCGGATCTCCCCCTCGCAGGGGCAGAGTCTCCCCCTCGCAGAGTTTCCCCCTCGCAGAGTTTCCGCACTCTGCGAGGGGTTCCGCATCTGTGGCGCGCAACGGCAGAACCCTTGCGAGGGGTTCTGCATCCTGGTGTGGACAGCTAAGGAGCGCGAAAATGGCAACGCGACTGCAGTTTTTCTCCGATCTGCTGGACGGCGCGACCGCCCAGCTCTGGACGACGCAATCCTCATCACCAGACGTGTGGGGATCGGTGCGCGAGCAGCCAGCCTAGCCCAGCGAGTCCACGAACGCCGTCACAGCCGCCGCGAACTGGGCAAAGTCGTCGAGGTGGTCTTGCAGGACGGCATAGACCAGGGCATCGTCGATCCTGGCGTAGTCGTGGACGATGAGGTTGCGAAAGCCGACCATCCGCGATAGATCCGTCCGCAGAGCGTCTGGCACGATCCCTTCCTCGTTCAGGACCGAGAACACGTCGTGGCCATCGGCTGGGGGGCGGAACCCCATCTCGGCGATCAGGTGTCCCCCGACGTCGAGACAGATCTGGGCGCAGACCTGAAGCGTCCGCTCGACATAGCCGCGGAGGATGCGGTTCTCAGAGTACTCCTCATACGTCGTACTCTTCAGAGCCCTCAAGTCGTTCACGTGCTCGGAGAGCATCGCCAAGCGGGTCTCGATGACGGGCCGCAGACGGCCTTGACCAAAGGTACCCTCCCGGATATGTCTGCGCGTGGCTTCCGCGATCCTGTCGAGGATGGGCCGGAAGTCGAAGTAGAGCTGGAAGCTGCGCACCTCGTAGGCGATGCGTTGCGCGCGGTCGGTCTCGAGGATGCGCTCGCCGTAGGTCAGCACCTGGTGGCGCAGCACCAGGGGCGCGTCGTTCAGGATCACGACATCGACGGAGCAGTGCAGGCGCCCAGCCAGGCTCGCCATCAGGTCGAGGCGGTAGAGGGGGTCGTCGCGGTGGGGGGCTTTCGTATCCAGCAGGACTGCGACATCGACATCGCTGTCGGGTCGCTCGCGACCCGTGGCGTAGGAGCCGAACAGATAGGCAGCGACCACTTCCTGCCGCTGTGACAGGGCCTCCCGCAGCACAGACGTGATCACATCGCGGCTGAGGCATCCGCCTGGCCGCGCGTGAGACGCCACGTGCCGCGCTATGTTGGGTTCCATGGCTTCAGTATAGGGGCGCGGTGGTCGTAGTCAACCGGAACAGGCCCCCGGGGTCCGACGAGTGCGCCCTATGGGCTTGCCAGGGTAAGCGCGCCAAACCCGCCATAGACGGCTGTCATCTGATCGTAGACAGGTCTGCCTACCAGGGCCTGATAGATCTCATCGGCTTTCTCTTCGGGCTCGATGTCGGCGAAGGCGGCTGGATTGAGGACCTTGCCCAGGTAATAGGCGTCGGCCATGGCGGTGTCGATGTCGGTATTGTAGTTGT
>JAXGUU010000583.1:0-1818 GCA_040774145.1 Anaerolineae bacterium | reverse complement strand
GACGCCGACGAAGATCGCGATCGAGATCGGGGCACGCTTGTGGTTGGGGCGCACCTGCTGCACCATGCCGATAGTGTAGAAATAGTCGGGATTGAGGGCGGCGATGCTGGTACGGGTGCCCTGGACGAGCAGCTCGTCTCCGGCACGTAGCCGTGTCTGGCTGAGCTTGCTGAAGATGTCATGTCCACGACGATTGAGGCCGAGCACTTGCAGGCCGAAGCGCTGGCGGAACTGGAGCGTCTTGAGGGTGCGTCCGGCGAGCGGCGAGTTGGGCAGGAGGACCAGCTCGGCGAGCTGCAGTTCGTCATCCTGGAGGCGTGGATCGGAGAGCTTGACCTCTGCTTTGAAGGCCAGCCCCGCCAGGTCCTTGATCTTGAGGACCTCGCTACGGTCGCCTTTGAGCAGCAACTCGTCGCCCTCTCTGAGAACCAGCTGCGGTCGCGGCACCAGGAAGCGGTTCTTGTCACGGACCACGCGCACGATCGTCAGGTCAAGATCGCGTCCCAGCGAGGCCTCGGCCAAGGTCTTGCCGATGATGGGTGAACCGGGGAGGATCACCGCCTCCACCAGATAGGGGCGGATATCGAAGGTGCTTTCGTCGCCTCCGCTGTGGCGATCCGGGATGAGCCGGTGTCCGATCGTCGCCATGTAGAGGAGCCCCGCAGCAGCGATGGGGATGCCGGCGCCCGCTAACTCAAACATACCGAGCGGTTCCAGCCCGTAGTCGACCATCAGACCGCTGATGAGGACGTTGGTGGATGAGGCGACGAGGGTGATCGAGCTGGCGAGGATGGCTGCGAAAGCCACGGGCATCAGCAACTTCGAGCGTGGCGTCCCCGTGCGCCGGCTGATATCGAGCACGATGGGCAGAAAGAGCGCCGCTGTCGCCGTGTTGCTGATGAAAGCGCTCAGCAGGGTCACGATGATCATCACCACAGGCAGCAGGCGGTGGGTACGCTCGCCGACCAGGTCGATGATCCGCCGACCGATCTGATCGATGACACCTGTGCGCATGACGGCGGCAGTGAGGACCAGCAGTCCGAAGATCATAATGGCGGTATCGCTGCCGAAGCCCTCGAAGGTGGTGTGCGCCGGGATGAGGCCCGTCAGACTCAGGGCAAGCAGAATGCCCAACGCGATGACATCGGCGCGTAAGGTGTCGAGCGAGAAGAGCACGACGGCGACCGCGATGATGAAGAGCAGCAGTCCTATTTGCAGGGTCATGTCACTCCGATCATGGCCCCTTCGGGGTGCCTTGTGATGTCATACATCTTGACCATCCTGCGGATGGCAGGATGGTGGTTGGCTTCAGTATATGCATGGGTAGGGATGATGCAAACCGTCAAGTCGCCTCGCTTTGAGGGTGAGCAGCCTTGGGACGCGGGCCTTGAGGGATCGCCCGCCGCGAGGGGTCTGGACGGCTTGCTCTGACGGGCGCGCTCGCCGGACCACCGCTCAAGGGCGGCAGAACGCCCTTGGGCGGGATGCCGGTCGACGCGGTTATGGGCCCCAGCCGAGGAGTGCGGCGAGGATCGGGATGAGAATCGCGGTGAGCAGGCCGTTGAGGCCCATGCCGAGGCCCGAGAAGGCACCTGCCTCCGGATCGGCCTCGAACGAACGCGCCGTGCCGATGCCGTGGGAGGCTAAGCCCATCGCGAAGCCGCGTACGGTGTGATCGCGGATGCGCAGCCGGTCAAGCAGCGGGCCACCGATGACCGCACCGATGACGCCGGTCAGGATCACCAGGACGGCGGTCAGTGGCGGGACACCCCCCAGTTTCTCCGAGATGCCCATCGCGATCGGGGTGGTCACCGACTT
>JAXGUU010000582.1:0-1842 GCA_040774145.1 Anaerolineae bacterium | reverse complement strand
GCCCTCTACACCGAACCCATACGCTTGAGCGCAGAAGCGTCGCTGGTGACCGTCGTGCGCGCGCGCCTGGAGCCTCCCGGTGTGGCGCCGGGCCCGGTCGCGACCCAGAGTTACTTCGTCGGCGTTGAGGCCGCATTGCCTCTCCTCTCGCTGGTCATTGACCCTGCTGACATGTGGGGCGCGGAGCACGGCATCTATACGCACTTCGAGGAACGCGGCCGGGAGTGGGAACGTCCGGTTGATGTCACATTCGTCGACGTCGACCGTAGCCAGGGCTTCCAGGTGCCCGCGGGAGTTCGTGTGCACGGTGGATGGACCCGCCGCTACGACAAGAAGTCTATGCGCCTCTACTTCCGCCGTGACTATGGTCAGGGTCGCCTCACTTACCCGCTCTACCCGGATGGCAGCGTGAGCACCTTTGACCGCCTCGTCATCCACAATGGGGGTAACGACTCGACACAACCGGAGGTCAATTGGAGCCTCCTGCGCAATGCTCTCGTCGCGGATCTCGCCTTTGACATGGGCGCGGACGCCACTCGGACTCGCCCTGTGCTGGTCTACGTTAACGGACAGCCTTGGGGGATTTACCAGCTGCGGGAGCGCATCGACGAGCAGTTCCTGGAGGACCACCACGGCATCACCGAGGCGGACATCCTTGACTCGCCGGGTAACGAATGGGTGGGCGAGATCTCCGCCGGGGACCGGGACCACTGGGATCAGCTGATCGCCTACCTGCGAACGCACGATCTACGCGACCCCGCTGCCTACGCCTATGTCGCCGAACAGGTCGACCTCACCCGTCTGATCGACTACACGCTGCTCCAGGTCTACTCAGGGAACGTCGATTGGCCCGAGCACAACGTCAACCAGTTTCGCTCCCGTAGTCCTGAAGGGCCCTGGCAGTGGATTGTCTGGGATAGCGACTACAGCTTCGGTCTGAATCTGCACGCTGACGTGGGGTTTGAGGGTGACATCGTCGATCTGAACCTCGTACAGAAGCTCCTTGAGGATGACCATGTGGCAACCTCCGGGGAGGACACTCTGCTCATCCGCAAATTGCTCGAAAATCCCGACTTCCGGCAGCGCTTCCTGGTACGTCTCGCCGAGCTCCTGAACACGACCTTCGAGGCCGAAGCGGTCGTATCACGCATCGACGAGCTCGCAGCCGAGCTGTCGCCGGACATCGACCACGAGATCGGGCATTGGGGCAGCAGCGTCAACTGGGTGCTGAGTGTCGAGGCGATGCGCGATTACGCACGGCGTCGCCCTGACTTGCTTCGTCAGCACGTTGTCACAACCTTCGGCCTGCCGGGCACGGCAGACCTCACCTTTGAGGCTCCCACGATCGGCGAAGGCCGCGTGGCGGTTGCTGGTCGGGTGTTGGAGGAGCTGCCTTGGACCGGTCAGTACTTCCGGGGCACAAGCTTTGAGCTGCAGGCCGTACCGGCGCTCGGCTATCGCTTTGCCGGATGGGAGGGGCGTGAGGGTGAAGGACCCACTCTCATGATGCCTGTTGACGGTGGTCCCCCGCCCGTGCCCCGCTTTGAGCCCGTGCCTCCTGATGTCCCACGGGCCGGCGATGTGGCGATGATCACCTACGTGGCAGACGATGACGGCGACATCGTGGGCGATTGGTTCGAGGTGCGTGTGGAGCGCTGTGGGGGGCTTGATCTCCGCGGCTGGCGCTTCACCGACAATGATCGCAAGGACGCTATGGACGAGGGCTCGCTGATTCTGGTCGACATCCCGGCCCTGGCATCCGTGCCGTGCGGTACTGTGCTGCGCGTCGTCGCCACCCGCAGTCCGGCCAACGATGCCGGTTTCCCAAGGGATGACCTAGCT
>JAXGUU010000581.1:0-1862 GCA_040774145.1 Anaerolineae bacterium | reverse complement strand
GATCCGGCCCAGATCCGGTTCGTGGATCGGCCTTTCACGCCTGCCGACGAGGTCGATGCGGTCGTGAAGTCCGCGGCAGCCTGGGTCGCAGATCACCCTGAGCAGACCGTGGCGATCCTGGTGCCGCGCAACCAACGCGGCTTCCAGATCTCCGATGAGCTCAAGCGTCGCGGGGTGCCCTATCTCGAACTACTGCGCAGCACGCCGTCGACGCGTGAGGCTGCGGGCGCGCTGGGCAATGTGCTGCGCCACCTCGCCGATCCCACCTCGGCGCGCAAGCTGGCGACGGTCTACCGGGTGTGGCGGCGGGACGCCCGCGATGACGAGGCGCAGCTTGAGGAGGTCAAGGCCATTGCCAAGCTGATCGCTGGCTGCCCGCGGGTGGAGGCCTTCCTTTGGCCGCGTGCCGGCGCGGATTGGCTCCAGGAGGTGACCGACGATGATGCCTGGGGGTCTGAGGTGGCGGCGCATCTCGACGCCTTCCGCAGCCTCGTCCGCCGCTGGCAGGGCGCGACGGCGCTGCCGATCGATCAGTTGATCCTCACGCTCGCCCAGGACCTCTTCCGCGAGCCGCCTGATCTGGCGATCGCGCACAAGCTGGCCCTGGCGCTCAGGCAGACGGCGGACGGCAACCCGACGTGGCGATTGCCCGAGCTCACCGAGGAGCTGGCGCTCATCGCGAGGAACGAGCGGCGCTTCATCGGCTTTGCCGACACCGATACCGGCTTCGATCCCGACCGGTACAAGGGCCAGGTCGTCGTGACGACGATGCACAAGGCCAAGGGGCTTGAATGGGATAAGGTCTACCTCGTCTCGGTCAACGACTACGATTTCCCCTCCGCCCTGCCCACCGACCGGTTCATCTCCGAGGCGTGGTATCTGCGCGACCGGCTCAACCTGCAGGCGGAGATCCTGGCGCAGCTGACGGCGCTCGATGAGAACCCGGATCTCTTCGATTACGATGAGGGCTCGCCGACGCTGGCGGCGCGTCACGACTATGCCGCTGAGCGCCTGCGCCTCTTCTATGTGGGGATCACCCGGGCGAGGCGCGCGCTGAGCGTGACCTGGAACACGGGGCGACAGGGGATGCCGGCGCAGCCCGCGATCCCCTTCGTCGCCCTGCAGTCACGATGGGAGGCCGACGATGACCTTACCTGACGGATTCCGGTTCAGCCAGGCCAGCTTGCAGGACTTCGTGACGTGTGCGCGGCGCTTTCAGTTGCGTTATCTGATGGCGCTGCAGTGGCCCGCGGCGGAGGTTGAGCCGATTGAGGCACAGGAACGCCGGATGGCCCTGGGCCAGGCCTTCCACCGGCTGGTCCAGCAGTGGACGGTGGGGATCCCTCAGGAGCGACTGGCGCGTCACGCGACCGACCCCGATCTACAGCGCTGGTGGCAGGCTGTGGTCACCTATGACCCGGTGACGACCTTCGGCGGCGCCGATGTGGATGCCGTGGTGCGCAGTGAGGCCGGCTTGATGGGGGGGGTAGCGGGCTATCGCCTGGTGGCCCAGTATGATCTGCTGATCGTGCAGCCTGGGGGGCAGGCCACCATTCTGGATTGGAAGACCTCCGCCAAGCGCCCGACCGAGCCGCAGCTGCGCGAGCGGTTGCAGAGCCGCATCTATCCCTATGTGCTGGCGCAGGCGGGGCACGCCCTTAACGGCGGACGCGCGATCCATCCCGAGCAGATCGAGATGGTCTACTGGTTCCCCGAGTTTCCCCACGCACCGGTGCGGCTCCCCTACAGCCTCTCTCGCCATGAGGCGGACGAGCGCTACCTGACTGACCTCGTCGCGAGGATCGCGCGGATGGGTGAGGACGAGTTCCTGCTCACGGACGACGAGCGCGCCTGTCGCTTCT
>JAXGUU010000580.1:0-1864 GCA_040774145.1 Anaerolineae bacterium | reverse complement strand
GGCCCCGCCGCGTCCGACGCCCCGTCCCGGGGCGGGCGGGTCCGGCGGCGCAACTACCGAAGGGTGCCCATCCATAGCCCTGAGGCGGAAGGCCTGCATAGATGCGAAGCTGTGGTATACTAGACGCCAGAGGGAAGAAGATATGATCAATCTCGTCTTAGGCGAAACCATCCTGGTCATCCCGGGCGTTGTCTCGTTTACGCAGGCGCACCGATCTTAGCGGTGCGCGCCTCGACAGACCTGACGACGACCTCTTAGTCCTGTTCTAGAGACTTAACACAAGCCGTGGGCGCGCTTGCGCTCACGGCTTTCTCATGTCCCTTACCCCCTACCCACCCGTGACGCAGGCAGCAACCCATCCGGATTTGCCCATAGGTGTATTTGGGTGTTTTCTGATAACGTCCGATCACGGGAGGTAGTGTATGAGTGAGATTCTGATCCACCTTGACCGCGTCACCTACCATCACGGCGCGGAGTTGATCCTTCAGGATGTCGCCTGGGAGATACAACGAGGGCAGAGAATCGGCCTGGTCGGTGCCAACGGTGCCGGCAAGTCGCCCCTGCTGCGTCTGATCGCCGGCGAGCTCCAGCCGGACGAGGGGCACATCATCCGCCACGCCTCGCGCATCGGATACCTGCCCCAAGAGCCCGATTTCACGCCCGGCGCGACAGTGTGGGACACCGTGATGGGCGCCGACACCGAGCTGCACGCCGTTGAGCGACGCCTGAGGATGCTGGAGGCACGTATGGGCGAGCCCACCGTCACCGGCGACGCGGAGAGCTTCGAACGCGTGCTGGTGCAACATGCCCGCGTGTTGGAAGCTTTCGAACAGCTGGGGGGTTACCGCTACGAGAGCCTCTGCCGCCAGGCACTGCAGGAGGTGGGCTTCGAGGAGCGCGACCACGTGCTCAGTGTCGACGTACTTTCAGGTGGGCAGAAGAAGATGCTCGGTCTGGCGAAGCTGCTCGCGGTCCGCTGCGATCTCCTGCTCCTCGACGAGCCCGATAACCACCTGGATCTCGCCGGTAAAGCGTGGCTCGAGCGGTTCATCGCGTCCTTCGCGGGTACGATTGTCATCATCTCGCACGACCGCTACCTCCTCGATGAGACGGTCTCAACGATTGCCGAGATCGAGGATCATCGGTTGACGGTCTACCTGGGCAACTACTCAGCCTACGCCACCGAGAAGCAACTGCGCATGCTGCGCCAGCAACAGCTCTACGCGGCCCAGCAGAAGGAGATCGCGCGCATCGAGGCGGCGATCGCGCGCTTCGAGTACTGGGCGAGCATCGTCATCAACGAGCGCCACATCCGCCAGGCACGCTCCCGCCAGAAGATGCTGGAGCGTATGGACAAGGTCGAGAAGCCCGTTCTCGAGCGTGAGCGTATGGGGCTGACGTTGGAGGGCTGGAGGGGCTCGCAAAAGGTGCTGGAGATCCGCGATCTTGACAAGGCCTTCGGGGACGAAGGGGCCTTCGGCGATGAGCCACTGCTGCTGGGCCTGGAGCTCCTGATCTGGCGCGGCGAGCGGGTAGGCCTGATCGGTGCAAACGGGACGGGCAAGAGCGTGCTCCTGCGCTGCATCCTCGGTCAGGAAGCGCCGACCGGCGGCGTGATCACCATCGGCCCGAGCGTCCGCATCGGCACCTACGCGCAGGAGCACCAGACACTTGACCCCAACCGGACGCTCATCGAGGAGATCTGGGAGGCGCGCTCGATGTCCGAGCACGCCGCGGTCAATCATCTGCGCCGCTTCCTCTTTCCCTACCGGCGCACGCGCGACACCGTGAGCACGCTCTCGGGTGGTGAGCGCAGCCGGCTGCAGTTAGCCAAGCTGATGCTCTCAGACGCCAACTTCCTGCT
>JAXGUU010000579.1:0-1896 GCA_040774145.1 Anaerolineae bacterium | reverse complement strand
GACGGCAATGCCGTACACACAAACCAGCAAATGCTTGTGTCGGCAGCAATAAGGAAAGACCTCTCCTGTCAACAAAGACAGGAGAGGTCTCTTCAGGGCGGAGAGGGTGGGATTCGAACCCACGGTAGCCCGAAGACTACAACGGTTTTCGAGACCGCCCCATTCAACCACTCTGGCACCTCTCCGAACGCCGCGCATTATACCACACTCTTGGGAAAAGCCGTCTGCGGGTGGTAGGTCTGGGCGGGTCTGAGGCCAGCCCGGCTACGACTGCCGCCCTACTGCAGCGGCCGTCCGAAGACCGCGATCACGTAGGTATAGCCCCAGGGGCCTGGCGCTACGCCGATCCCGATCTCGGTGAGCCACGTGGTCAGCAACGTCCGGCGGTGGGGGTCGTTCGGCGGGACCTCGTCCATCCAGATGTCGATGGCCCCCTGGGGCGACGGGCGGATCGCCCAGCACTCCGCCCAACTTGCCGGGGCATAGCCCACGCGGAGCACTCGATCTTTGATCGTCGAGCCATCCGAGCCGGTGTGGCTGCAGGAGCTGCGCCCCGAGCAGTCGTTGGCCTGGATCTGCGCCGCCTGTGCGAGCGTCTCGTTGTAGGCGAGCGGAGGCAACCCGTGGGCCGCACGGACCTCGTTCATGATGCGCGCCACCTCGTGGGGCCACTGCCCGAGGTAGGCGGGAGGCGCTGCAACGGCCACGGGCGCTGCCACCGTAGCAGGCACCGCAGCCGGGGCGTCGCTCTCCGGCGTCTGCGCCGCTGGCGCCTCGGTGGGTGCCGCTGCCACGGGCGCCGAGGTCGGCGCCGCAGCAACAGGGCGCGCGGTGGCGAGGTCGGTGAGCGGCAGCACCAGCGCCTGCCCAATACTAAGGAGATCCACGTCCGCGAGCCCGTTGGCCCCCTGGATTACGTCGAGACCCAGGCCATAGCCCTGCGCGATCTCGCTTAGCGTCTCGCCCTCGCTCACCTCGTGGACGAGCCAGTAGGGGGAAGCGCCAGCCCAGGCGCTCGGCGGGGGAATCACCAGCGACTGGCCCAACTGCACGATCGTCGAGTTGCCCAGGTCGTTCTGCAGCTGGATCGCCGCCATCGGCACGCCATGCGCGAGCGCCAGCCCGAGGAGGGTGTCGCCGGACTGCACCGTGATCGTGACGAATTGGACGGGCATCACGGTGGGCGCCTCAAGGACCTCGGACGTGGTCGATGACTCTGGTGTCGCAGCCGCCGGCGTTGCAGTCGGCGTCGGGAACGCGATCGCCGCCGCAGCGACCGTGGGCGTTGTCTGCAGCGTAGACCCGACCGCTCCGGCAGTGACCTCCGGCATCGTCGTCGCCGCCGGAGGGCGGCCCGCGCACCCGGCGAGCACTGCCATCGCGATCAGCGCTCCTGCCAACCTTCGCATACCGGCAATGCTACCCGACGCCGCGCTGCAGGCAAGGCCAGCCCTCCCACTTCGTCGCCTGGTCGGGACTGGAGTCCCGACCTACATCAGAGTTGACATGCCCCACGCGCCCGCTATAATCGCCGCGTTGGGGCCTTGCGGCCCATCTCACGACCAAAGGACACCTATGGCCTCTGCGCTCTGCACCGCCGTCACCACCCACCGCAAAGAGATCACGCGCTTCCTGAAGTTCGCCGTCGTCGGCACGATCGGTGCGGTCGTCGATTTCGGCATCCTCTACCTGCTGCACGCCGTGCTCCATTGGCCGCTCGCGCTGGCCAATACGGTCTCCTTCACCTGTGCTGTCATCAGCAACTTCATCTGGAACCGCTATTGGACCTATCCCGATTCCCGGTCGAAGCCCGTGTCAGCCCAATTGGTCCAGTTCTTCGTCGTCAACGTCGCCGGCTGGGCGATCAACACCGGGATTCTGTTGCTGCTCAACGAG
>JAXGUU010000578.1:0-1918 GCA_040774145.1 Anaerolineae bacterium | reverse complement strand
TTCACGGATAAAGGCGTGGACGCGGGCCAGCTTGGGCAGCTGGTCGTAACGCGGCTCGTCGCGCAGGTGGTAGCCGTAGAGCCCCGGATGATCCTTGATCGCCGTGACGAGAGCGTCGACCTCCGCCAATCGCTTGTCGCCGAAGAGATCGGCGTCCCCAACGTGGAAGGCGGCGTGGGCCAGCAGCAGGCGGACCCGGGCTTCGGCGGCGACATCCAGGGCATGCACGACATCGGTCAGGTCGCCGTGGACCCAGGAGTGACTGATGGTGAACCCCGCCTCGGCCATGCCCGTCATCACATCGGGACGTATCATCTCATCGTTTGGGCCTGCCCAGCCGACGATAGGAAACGTGGACTCCGTGAGTACGCTCTCGGTCATCGTGACCTCCCGCTACATCATAATCAGCAGGCTGATAGCCATCACGATCATCCCGCCGACCAGGCCGAGGAGACTATCATGGCCTTTCCCGTAGGCACGACTGGTCGGCAAGAGCTCGTCAAGGCTGATGTAGACCATCACCCCGGCAACTCCACCAAAGAGAATGCCCATCACCTGGGGCGGCATCACGCCGCCCTCTCCTCCTGCGATCAGGCGCAGGGCGATGTAGGCAATCACAGCGCCCACGGGCTCAGCCAGGCCGCTGAGCACCGAGTAGGCAAATGCCTTTCTGCGGCTTCCCGTGGCGTAGAAGATGGGGACGGCTACGCTGATACCCTCGGGTATGTTGTGCAGCGCGATGGCGATAGCGATCGCGGCGCCCAGCGCCGGATCCTCCAGCGCCGCAAGAAAGGTCACCAGGCCCTCGGGAAAGTTGTGGATGCCGATGGCGAGGGCGGTGAAGAGCCCTGTCCGCATCAACTCGTGCTCGTGCTGGTCGCCGGATGTCTCTGCGGTTTCTATCGCCTCTGCGGCATCATCAGGATCCTCACACGTGGCAGGGTCGGCGGAGAGGTCTAGGCACTCCCTTAGGGGCGCCACCTTGGCGTTGCTGCGGACCTCGTGCGGGTTCTCCGCTGAGGGGATGAGGTTGTCGATGAGGCCGATCAGGGCGATGCCGCCAAAGAATGCCGCAACGTTGACCCACTGCCCGCCGACCTCGCCGTAGGCTGCGACCAAGGCGTCGCTTCCCTTGAGGAAGATCTCCACAAAGGAGACGTAGAGCATGACGCCTGCTGAGAAGCCGGTCGAGATCGAGAGAAAGCGGTGGTCGGTGCGCTTGGCAAAGAAGGCCAATGCACTCCCGATGCCGGTGGCCATGCCGGCGAAAACCGTGAGGCCTAACGCGATCCAGACGTTGCTCATGGTGCCTCCAAGCTTAGCATACGGTACTGGGGCGCATCATAGCATAGGACAGCGGATTTGACGAGAGCATCTTGTCCGCTGACCCGACGATCTCGCAGAGTGTTGACAACTGCGAGGTCTGGGCTAGAGTGACGCCATATTGTTGCGACGAAAAGGAGAGCAATGACCGCGGAGACACCGACGATTCAACGACGCATTGAGGCATTGACGAAGACGAAGATTGAGCACACGCTGGCCAAGACGGAGCGAGACGGTTTCCACGACGTGGACGACCACGGTATCATCTACTGGCCCGAACCGATCTCTTTCGAGCTGACGCCGAACCATCCCTCGGGTGGCTGCTACGGCGCACAGTGCATCGGCGAGAACTTCAGGGCCTTTCTGGAGGCGCACCCTGTCTACATCCACCCGATGAGCTCATTGGCGGGGGCCTGGGCGGCCTTCGTCCCGGGTTCCGTCGGAGGGTGGCGCCCCGAGGATCGCCCTGTGCACCTAGCGGCACTTCACGAACGCTATGATCTGCAGAACAACGGGATCGGCGCGATGAACCACCTGGGGCCCGATATGCGCATCGGCCTCGACCTGGGATGGGGCGGGATCCTCGCGCAACTGC
>JAXGUU010000577.1:0-1925 GCA_040774145.1 Anaerolineae bacterium | reverse complement strand
CAATTCGACCTCGGCGCTGGGCCGCACCGCGCAGCGCAACGAGCGGCTGCGCAACCTGCTCAACGACTTCAGCGACCCGCGCCTGGATCTGCGCCCCTCGCGCGTGGGCAACCTCGACATCATCGGCAACGCCTATGAGTACCTGATCGGGCGCTTTGCCGCGGGCGCCGGCAAGAAGGCGGGCGAGTTTTACACCCCGCCCGAGGTCTCGATCCTCATCGCCAGGCTGATGGACCCGCAACCCGACGACCGCATCTGCGACCCGGCGTGCGGCAGCGGCTCGCTTCTTATCCGCTGCGTCAACGAGATCCCGGGGCGCAAGGGTGCGGTCTACGGTCAGGAGAACAACGGCGCCACCTGGGCGCTCGCCAAGATGAATATGTTCCTGCACGACGTCGATGGCGCCGTGATCGAGTGGGGCGATACGATCAAGGCCCCCACGCTCCTTGACCGCGACGGGACCCTGATGCATTACAACGTCGTGGTGGCCAATCCGCCCTTCTCGCTCGATAAGTGGGGCGCCGAGGTGGCGCAGAAGGACAAGCACCAGCGCTTCTGGCGCGGCGTCCCGCCCACCAGCCGCGGCGACTACGCCTTCCTCACGCACATGGTCGAGACCACGTTCGCCGACCCCGCCGAGAACGGGCGCGTGGGCGTCGTCGTGCCCCACGGCGTGCTCTTCCGCGGCGGCGCGGAGGGGCGCATCCGCCAGGCCTTCATCGAGGAGAACCTGCTCGACGCCGTCATCGGGTTGCCGGCGAACCTCTTCTTTGGCACCAACATGCCTGCAGCGATCCTCGTGTTCAAGCGGCACAAGGCCGACGACACCGTGATGTTCATCGACGCCAGCCGCGAGTACGAGGCGGCAACACTGCAGAACAGACTGCGCTTCACGGACATCGATCGCATCGTTGCCGTTTACCATGCGCGGGCCTTCGTCGATGGCTACGCCTATTGCGCGAGCGCTGACGAGGTCAGAGGCAATGACTGCAACCTCAACATCCCACGGTATGTGGACACCTTCGAGCCGGAGCTGACTGTGGATCTGGGCCCAGTGGCCCAGGAGATCGTGGAGATCGAATCGAGACTGGCGAGAGCCCAACGTGATATGGCGCGGAACCTGCAGGAGTTGGGGCTCGATGCCCAATAGTTCGCCCCAGTCTGACAGAAGTCCTCTCCCTCGCGGCTGGCAGCGAGTCAGACTTGGGACTGTTTTGCAGCCGATCAGGAAACCCGTGATTGTGGTTGCTAACAAGAAGTACCAAGAGATCGGCATTCTGTCCCACGGGCGCGGGCTCTTCCTCAAAGAACCCAGGACCGGCGAGTCGCTTGGGAGCAAGGGCGTCTTCTGGGTTGAGCCGGACTGCTTCGTGCTGAACATCGTTTTCGCTTGGGAGCAGGCGGTTGCACGAACCACAGCCCACGAGAAAGGCATGGTTGCTTCCCACCGGTTTCCGATGTACAGACCACGAGGTGACAGTCTCGATCTGGACTATCTTGTCTGTTTCTTCAGGACTCCGCTCGGCAAGCATATGCTGGAGATGGCCTCGCCTGGAGGGGCAGGACGTAACCGTACTCTTGGGCGGGAAGCCTTCGCTGATCTAGTCGTTCCCCTTCCTCCCCTCCCGGAGCAGCGCAAGATCGCCGAGATCCTCTCCACCTGGGACGAGGCCCTGGCCCTGCTCGACCGTCGCATCGAGCTCGCCCAGCAGCGCAAGAAGGGCCTGGCCCAGCGCCTCCTTACGGGCCGCGTCCGCTTCCCGGAGTTCGAGGGAGAACCGTGGCATACTGTGAGGATGCGCGACGTGTTCCAGCGTGTCACGCGGAAGAACGATGGGGGCTGCGAGAACGTCCTGACAATGTCCGCTCAGATGGGTCTCGTTAGCCAGACTGAATACTACAGCAAGCGCATCGCCAGTGTCGAT
>JAXGUU010000576.1:0-1931 GCA_040774145.1 Anaerolineae bacterium | reverse complement strand
CGGATGCCCCGCGACATCGACCCGTACTGGCTCGTCGTCGAGTGCAGCGTCGTCTGCTCGACCATGCCGAGCTCGGCGATCTTCTCGAGTGTGTAGGCGAACTCGCCCGACATGTAGAGCTCGAGCAGGACCGCCTCCGGGGGATAGCCCTCTGCCAGCAGAAGGTCCACCGACGACGTCAACACGTGGCCAAAGGCCGGGCCGAAGCACTGCTCGGTGAAGAGATCAAGCTCAGCCTCCTGGGCAAAGGTGACCTGCACGACGCCGGCGCGCGTGGCCCCGATGCCGTGGGCGAGCGCGAGCGCGTAGGCGCGGGCCTGTCCCGAGACATCCTGCGCAACACCGATAAAGGCCGGGGCGCCGCGTCCCTCCACGTAACGGTCGCGCACGCCCGCGCCGACCATCCGCGGCGCCACGAGGATGACGTCGACCATGAGCGGCGGCGTGATCAGACCGAAGGCCACGGTGTAGCCGCTGGCAAAGACGAGGACGGACTTGTGGCGCAGCCGGGGTGCCACCTCCGCCGCGAAGACCCCGGGCATCACTTCGTCGGGGATGAGCAGCAGCACGATGTCTGCCAGCGACACCGCCGCGCCAATCGGGTGCACAGCGAAGCGGTCAGCCTTGGCTCGCGCTGCGTACGCATCGGCGCGGTTCCCGATGATGACCTGCAGGCCGCTGTCACGCAGGTTGAGCGCTTGGGCGCGGCCCTGGTTGCCATAGCCGATGACGGCAATCACCTTCCCTTCGAGGATGTTGGGTCGGGCATCTGCATCGTGGTAGAGTTGCAAGGGGGTCTCCTCAGGGTGCGGTCCAGCCGCGGACGTTGTGATCGATGGCGTCTTCCCAGTCGTTGAGCATCGCCTCGAGCGCCGCCGCGATGGCCGGCTCGGAGTCGATCATGCTGTAAGACTCGGAGGGATCGGTCGCCAGGTTGAACAGGAAGGGCCCCTGGCTCAGGGTCGGGTAGCCGCCGTTGTCGGTCCAGTGGCGGCGCATGTACTTCCAGTCGCCGTGGCGTACGCCCAGCAGCCGGTGCCACTTGTAGTAGTAGAACGTCTCGTGGAGGCGGTCGACCTCCCCGGTCAGCAGGGGGCGCATATCCCTCCCGTCGATGGTGCGGTCGTGCGGCCCGGGAATGTCTGCCGCAGCGAGCAACGTGGGCAGGATGTCGAAATTCACGCTCAGTCCATCCAGAGCGCTCCCCGGCGATGTGACGCCGGGCCAGCGCACCAGGCACGGCACGCGGTACCCGCCCTCAAAGGGCAGGTTCTTGCGCCCCCGCATGCCGCCGGGGCTGCCCTCCCACCAGGGGCCGTTGTCGCTGGTGAAGATCACGATGGTGTTCCGGGCAAGGTCGAGCGCGTCGAGCACACCGAGGATCTTGCCCACGCTCCAGTCGATTTCCTGGACGACGTCGCCATAGAGCCCACCAACGGACTGTCCGCGCGCTTCGTCGGAGGCGTGCAGCGGCGCGTGCGGGAAGGGCGTGGCGTAGGTGAGGAAGAAAGGGTGCGCCTGGTTCTCTGTGATGAAAGCCAGGGCCTCGGCTGTGAGCCGCTGCGTCAGTATGTCCTGATCAGCGGGGGAGGGGATTTCGACCTCGCCGTTGCGGTAAATGGCGTAGGGCTGGGTGCTGTTGCTGTAGTAGGCGCCAAAGAAGAGGCCGAAGCCGTTCTCGTTCGGCAGGCTGGGCGACCGGTCGCCCAGGTGCCACTTGCCCAGGAGACCCGTACGATAGCCGCGTGCCTGGAGGAGCTCAGGCAGGAGCACCTCGTCATCAGGAATGCCGGTCACCCCGTAGCGTCGTGCCCCGATCATTCGCAGGAAAAAATCGTGGGGCGAGGCCGTGGGATAGAGCGGCACGGTGACGTGCGTGCGGATCGAGTAGCGCCCCGACATCAGTGCGGCGCGCGAGGGCGAACAGAGCG
>JAXGUU010000575.1:0-1931 GCA_040774145.1 Anaerolineae bacterium | reverse complement strand
GGGCACGCGCCGCAATGCCTCCATCAAGCTCGGACTCGCCAATGCTTCCCCTTCGTTCACCTCAGCACCTCCGCGCTTCACCTGACTCTATCGCTATTCTAGCACGATTCACCTCTCTTGTCAGAGAATTGATAAGCCCTGATACAGCCATAATTCCACCATCTTCTACCAGACCTATCTCCAGGCAACCTACCACGCTGACAACGCCGGCGACTACCTGACCGGTGAGGGGCTGATGGCTGGGCTGGATCCGGACATCTCTGCCGACCCGTTCCCGGATGGTTTCACCGTGGGTTCAGAGGGGACGCGCATCTTCAAGTATACTACGTCGGACTATGCCGGAGGCGTGGCTGTGGAGCGCGAAGGTTATCTCGCCATCTACACCTCGTTCGACTTCGATGACCTCGCGGGCGCGGAGGATCGGATCGCGCTGATGGAGCGGGTCCTCGGCTTCTTGATGGTGTACGACGTGCCCTGGTTCAGTGTAGACCCTATGACAGGGACGCTGGCAGCCGATACCGGGTCTGCGTTGACTGACGTGGCTTTCGACGCGGCGATGGTCGACACGCCGGGGCTATATCTGGGTGAGCTGAGGATAGCCAGTGATGATCCGAGCAGCCCGTACATCGTGCCTGTCACCATGACCGTGACCGCCCCGGCTGATTGGGGCAAGCTGGAGGGCACCGTCACCGGCTTGGGCCCCTGCGATGCCGATCCCACGCCCCTGGCGGATGCGGAGGTCCACGTCGAGAGCAGCACGGGGATGACCTGGACGCTGACGACGGATGCCGCCGGCTGGTATAGCCTGTGGTTGCCGGCGAGCCACGGGCCGCTATCGGTAGCCGTTGCGGTGGAGGGTCATGAGCCCGGGTTAGCCGAGGGTGTACCCCTTGTTGAAGGCGACATCACCACCGTGGACTTTGACCTGCGCCGGCTGCAGCCCTGCGGCGCCGTGAGCCCCGAGAGCCTGTCCGTCGAACTGGTGCTGGGGCAGGAGGAGACCCTGGAGCTCACGCTCAGCAACGTCGGGGCGGCGGATATGGACTTCCAGGTCAGGGAGATCACCGCCACCCGGACGGTGTCGGGAACGTATCGTCCCTCGGACAGCGTCGCTACGGCTCGTTCCTCACGGACGCCGATGCAGACAGAGACCGGGACGCCGGACGGCAAGCCGGTCGCCGGCATCGCTTCAGGCGCACCCAGGCCACAGGACGTCGGTGATGCCTGGGAGGTCATGGCCCCGTTGCCCGAAGGGCGTGTGTTCAGCGCGGTCATTGCGGACCCAGAGGGCTACGTCTATGTGATGGGGGGGACCAGTGACGCAGTCGCCACCAGCCCCACCGCCACCAACTATCGCTACGACACGGCCGACGACACCTGGACGGTCCTCGCACCTCTCCCGACGGCGCTGGATAGCATCGACGGTGCCTTTATCGATGGGAGGATCTACATCCCCGGCGGCGCGACCACAGCCGATACCTATGTCTACGACATGGCCACAGATAGCTGGTCGACGATCGCTGCCAACGGAGGGTACACGGCACGCAGCCAGTACCAGGTCGTCGTCATGGACACCGATCTGGTTGTGTTGGGTGGCATCGTCGCGGCAGCCGGCGCCAGCACCACGGAGGTCTGGGTGCTGGATACCACCGCCGGCACCTGGTCGGCGGGTGTCCCGATGCAGAAGTCACGCACGAGCTTCTCTGCTGCGTCCATCGATGGCGCGATCTATGTCGCCGGTGGCGTGCTTTTCCCCGGTTTCATCCCTGACATGACGGCCGAGAAGTTCGACGGCGTGGGATGGAGCTACATCGCGAGTCTGCCTGATGGCGGCGGTGCCTACACGCGCTGGTCCTACAACGCCGACGGACTCGGGCGCGACGGACTGTGGCTGGCAGGGGGGCGACGCGACGCCGGTTGGGGCGTGCTCG
>JAXGUU010000574.1:0-1946 GCA_040774145.1 Anaerolineae bacterium | reverse complement strand
GCTCTCGTTGACGGCCTGCAGGATGGCGCCGTTCTCATACGAACCGTCCGTGGAGGGTTGGAAGATCGGCCCCCACACCTCGCTCAGGAGCGCCACGTCGGGCTTGATCGCTCGAAGCTCCTGCCGCAACGCTTCGAGGATCCGCACCCCGCCGTAGATGGTGAGCCAGGCCGGGCGAGGATTGTCGTGCGCGAGGTTGGGCTCCTTCCAGTGCATCGCATCACAGCGAAGCCCGTCGATGTCGAAAGCCTTCACAAACCAGATCGCCCAGTCGATCGCGAACCGGCGGTAGTCTGGATTGCCCCAGTCGAGGCTATACGTCTCCGCCCGATTGGGCCGGCAGGGCGCACCTGCACGGGGTCCCCAACCGTGTGACCCGTACGTGCGCCCGTGGGCATCGCGCACCAGCCAATCGGGGTGTTCGTCGACGAAAGGGCTCTCGACGCTGACACCCTGTGGCAGGTAGTCGAAGATCACGCGCAGGCCGAGCGCGTGTGCCCCGTCCACGAACTCCCTGAGCTCGGCTGCGGTCCCCACACGCTCGCTGATGGCGTAGTGGTCGAGGATGTTGTACCACCCCCGATCCGCGGTCGACTGGACCGGGCAGAGGTAAAGTACGTTGAACCCCATATCGCGAATCGCGGACAGCCGCGGGGTCCATTCGGACAGCGGATACGGTGGAAGCTGGAAGACCCGCGCCTCGCGCCACCACACCGGGACATCGATAGCACTGGCGGCAGCGGGCCCGTAGGCGGAGCCCCGGAAGCAGGCCAGGTGGTCCTCGAGCCCGCCCTCCGTCAGTAGCACGCCGTAACCCGTCGAGGTCACCTCCACACCAGGCCGTAGCCAGGCGGCGGTGTGGTGACGATGCTCGACCGTGAGCCGCTCGCCATCCCCACGCACGATCGGGAAGGCGACTGCCTGATCGGAGATGAGCCACGCAGACACGACCCGCTGCAGACCGCGGTTCTCGACTGCCACGATCCCCGCAGTATGGCAGGGCGCCGGCGCAACACTGACCGAGCCCTGACGGGCACATTGGCGCACGACCTCGCCATAGGGTGTGTCGATCGGCGTGATCTGCCCGGGGGCCTGATAGAGACACGCGCACGGATCCCCGACCGCAATCCCTGGAAGGCGGTAGACCACGTGCGTCAACAGGCGCGGATCGCGGGCATCCAGGCACGCCACGGCGACCTGCTGCCGCAGCACGGACGCCTTGCCGTCGACCTCGACGGTGTGGGTGATCCTCACGCCGTCACGCTCATACACGAACACGACACCCGTCCCTGACGCCAGACGCTCGACAGCCACAGGGCGCCGGCGGTCTCCCAGAAACGGCTCGTCATCGACGACCAACTCAAACGGCGCAGTCCCCACAGCGATCACGGACTCGCCGTCATCGGCGTAGCCCAGCCCGAGCCAGGCGCCCGTCGCAGCGTCAAAGCTTGCCCACAGACCTGAACCTTGAACCCGCACCTCTTCCATAGCACCTCCTGAAAACGGTTCGCGAACCCAGGCTAGCACAGATCATGGCGTTTACAACGCCTCCGTTTACAACCCCTGCGCTTGCCCCGGCTGTTGACGCGCGCCCCGCTCCCCCTATAATCCCAACCGGGAGCCTATGGCCATCGACCAGGACCACGCTGATCGCGCCACCACGATCCGCCACCCGGACAGATCGTGGAGTTTGGCCGTCGCCATCCTCCTCGTCGCCGGCCTCCTTCGCTTCACCGGACTGAACTGGGACCTGGCGCAGTGGATTCACCCCGACGAAGGGCACATGCGGATGATCACGTCCGTGATCGCCTGGCCCGACGACCTATTGACCTACTTCGACACTGCGACGTCGACGCTCAACCCGGAGAACGCCGGCCACACCTACAGCTATGGCACGCTCCCGCTCTTTGCCACGCGCGCGCTCGCCGAGACCCTGGAGCGCGGTT
>JAXGUU010000573.1:0-1955 GCA_040774145.1 Anaerolineae bacterium | reverse complement strand
CGCAGTCGGAAATTGGTGGGTGTTCGGGGGGCACGCGAGCTCCACGATGTGACTTGCACAAGGAGGATAGCATGGATCACAAAGCGTTTGCAGCGGCATTGGGACAGGAGCCGGCGGACCTGGTCATCACGAACGGCCAGATCGTCAACGTGTTCTCCGGCGAGATCTACGCGGGCGGGGTCGCCGTCTCGGGCGATCGCATCATCGCCCAGGGCGATGTGGCCTATACCATCGGGGCAGGGACGGAGGTCATCGATGCCGAAGGGCAGTACATCGTCCCGGGTTTCATCGAGGGCCACATCCACCCCGAGAGCGCGAACCTGAGCCTGACGAGTTTCGCCGACGTGGTGTTGGCCCACGGCACAACCACGGTTTTCACCGATCTGCACGAGATCGGGGTGGTTGGCGGCGTGGCGGCGATGGATGCGGCGCTTGCCGAGGGGTGCGCGACGCCACTCACGTTCAAGTTCGTCTTCCCGTCCCACGTCCCGTTCTCGCCCGGGCTTGAGACGAGCGGCGGACACATCGATGCCAGCACGATCGAGGAGGCGCTCAAGCGCGACGACGTCGTGGGCATCGGCGAGGTCGTGTCGCAGTACGTCGCCTTCGGGCTGCCTGACCTGCTCCGCTCGATCGAGGCAACGCGGGCCGCGCACAAGGTGCTTTCCGGTCACGGTCCCGAGACGCACGGACCCGCGTGGAACGCCTTTGCGGCGCTCGGCGTGGCCAACGACCACGAGGGGATGTCGCTCGATGACGTGCTGATTCGCGTGCGCAACGGCGTCTATGCCCACCTGCGCCACAATCTGCTCGTGCCCACGCTCCCTGAGCTGATCAAGGGCATCACGGAGCTGGGCCTCAACACGCGGCTGATGTGCCTCGTGACCGACGACACGAGCGCGATCACGCTCACCGACGAGGGGCACCTCGATCACCTGGTGCGGCTGGCGCTCTCGCTGGGGGTCGACTTCGTGACCGCGATCCAGATGGTGACGCTCAACGTGGCCGACTCCTTCCGCATGGGCGATGAGATCGGCAGCCTGGCCCCCGGCAAGGTCGCCGACATCGCCATCGTCACCGGACCCGAGGATTTCAGGGTGCTCACGACGATTGCCCACGGCAAGGTTGTCGCGAAGAACGGGCAGACCGTCGTGGTCACGCCGCGGCCGGAGCACGACCCCGTGCTGCTGAACACGTTCCACCTCAAGGCGCCCGTGACCGCGAAGGACCTGGTCTTTGCCGCGCCTGCTGGCAAGACGGCGGCCCACGTGCACGTGATGCGCACGCTCCCCTGGGTGCCCATCACGGAGGGCGGCGAGGCGGACCTTGCCGTCGTGGACGGCATCCTGGCGGCGGACACGGAGCAGGATCTGCTGCCGATCGCGGTTGTGGAGCGCCATCAGGCCACGGGCAACATCGGCAAGGCCTTCATTGGCGGCTTTGGGCTCAAGCGCGGCGCCATCGCCTCGAGCATTGCGCACGACAACCACAACATCGTCGTGATGGGCGTGAGCCCGGACGACATGGCGCTCGCGGCCAACACGGTCGCGGACATGCAGGGTGGGGTGGTCCTGGTCGATGGCGGCAAGGTGGTGGCTTCGATCGCGCTGCCCGTCGCCGGCCTGCTCTCGGACATGGACGCGTGGTCCTTTGCACGGGCGCGGAAGGACGTGCTCGCGCAGGCTGCCGCGATGGGGTGCAGCGTGCCCGAGCCCTTCATGTTCCTCTCGTTCATCACGCTGGCTGCGATCCCGGCCTTTGCAGTCACCGACAAGGGCTACGTCAACTGCCTGACGCAGCAGTTGATGGATCCCATCCTGAGCTGGAAGTAGGGCGCCTCACGAGTACCGTTCGCGGCGGCTCCGCGATCCGCCGCGAACGGGTCCTACCGTCCCTGGGCCCTCACGGTTCGGGCCCGCGCGGCAGAGCGGCTCCCGCCGGGCGTGCCCGGGCGG
>JAXGUU010000572.1:0-1959 GCA_040774145.1 Anaerolineae bacterium | reverse complement strand
CGACTTAAGGCAGCAGATTGCCTCCATCGTCGGCGCTGAGAACCTGCGCGTGATCCAACAATCCGGGCACTGGTAAACCGCCGATGCTCACAGTTGAGAAGATCGACGCCGACAATCGGCGCCAGGTGCGCCGCTTCGTCGAGTTTCCCTATCGCCTCTATCGTGATCACCCCCAGTGGGTGCCGCCCATCCGTGGCGATATCCGCGTGATGCTCGATCGCCGGAAGCATCCCTTCTACGAGCACTCGGATGCCGATTTCTTCCTCGCTGAGCGTAGCGGCGAGGTCGTGGGCCGCATCGCGGCACTGGAGAATCGCGCCTACAACGCGTTTCACGACGCCAAGATGGCCAACTTCTACCTCTTTGAGTGCGTCGATGATCGCGCCGTGGCCGAGGCGCTCGTCGCCAGCGTTGTGACATGGGCGCGCGGGCGCGGACTGACGACGTTGGTGGGCCCCAAAGGATTCGGCGTGCTGGATGGCTACGGGCTTCTGGTCGAAGGCTTTGAGCATCGCCAGATGATGACGATGATGAACTACAACTACCCTTATTATCAGGCACTCTTGGAAGGGGTGGGATTCCGGAAAGAGGTCGATTTCGTCTCCTGCCATATCGGCGTGGACACCTTTCAGCTACCTGAGCGTGTCCACCGCATTGCCCGGCGGGTATTGGAACGTGGATCTCTGGAGATCAAGCGCTTCCGTTCGGTACGCGAGGTCAAGTCGTGGACGGGCCGCATTCGCGAGGCCTATAATCGCGCCTTCGTCAATAACTGGGAGTTCTGTCCTATCTCGGAGCGCGAGGCACAGTTCTTTATGGACAATGCCATCAGCCTCTCCGATCCCAGATTGATCAAGATCATCGTGCACGACGATGAGATGGTGGGGTTCCTCTTCGGCTTTCCCGATGTCTCTGCGGCGCTCCAAAGGGCCAACGGTCGCCTGACGCCGTGGGCGCTTGCGGATCTGTTTCTAGAGATGCGGCGGACTCGGTGGCTGGCGCTCAACGGCGCGGGACTCGTGCCGGAGTTTCACGGCGTAGGCGGCAACGCGCTCCTCTATGCCGAGATGGAGAACACGATCCGCGAGAGTCGGTTCGAGCACGCCGACTTGACGCAGGTTGCCGAGACGGCGGTTCAGATGCGCCGGGATCTGGAGAACGTCGGCGGGGAGATGTACAAGAATCACCGCGTCTACCGGATGGCATTGTAGCTCTTGCACAGATGACGAAGTGTGCTATACTGGCGCTTGCTTGGGCGGTTAGCTCAGTCGGCTAGAGCGCCACGTTGACATCGTGGAGGTCACAGGTTCAAGTCCTGTATCGCCCACCAAGAGAAGGCCGGGAACCTCCCCGGCCTTTTTGCTTCCCTTGACTAAATGGTGTAACCACGGACAATCGCCCAGAGAAAGAGAAACCAGATATGACCAACTCACAAGCCCAACGCCGGAGTCTGGGCAAGCTGGGGCTTGCCCTTTTGGTATGTGTCGGCCTCACCGGCCTGAGTGGCTGTGTTGCGCCCTCCCCTTCACCCACACCTACCCCCACACGCACGCCCAGCCCGACCGTGACGCCCACGCCGACTCACACGCCGATGCCCACACCTACCCCAACCCCGGCCTTCCCGGTGACGGCAGGCTGTTCGCCGACCGTGCCCGAAGGCGCCTGCGCACGTTTCAAGGCGCTCGTTGCCGCCGATCCGACACATTTTGTCTGGGCTGGTGCCTCTGCCGACATCTTGCTCACGGATCAGGTATCGGGCGAGCTCGAACCGGTGGGGTCCTGGCTCTTTGCGGTCGCGGCCCCCTTCTTCACCGTCGAGGATGATGTCACCACCACCGATTTGCTGACCGTGTGGCAGGGAAGCCCTGCAGGCCCCTTCGCCGAGCGACCGCTGCTGGCAGCACCGGACACCGTGGCGGCTCTCTCGAATGTGTGGGGCGCGCCTGCTGCAGGTGCCGT
>JAXGUU010000571.1:0-1965 GCA_040774145.1 Anaerolineae bacterium | reverse complement strand
GCGCCCACTTTGGTGCTCTGCCAGCCTCCCGCCGTGCCGAAGACATAGCGGTGGTTGCCCCAGAACTGCATATCGGGACTCTCGCTGTAGAAGATGTCGCCGAAGGGCGTATGCCCATTGTCGCTCGGGCGACTCAGCATCGCATAACGCCCGTTGATCTTGCGCGGGAAGAGTACACCGTTGCGGTTGAAGGGCAGGAAGGCGTTCTCCAGCTGATGGAAGGTCTCGAAATCGTGCGTAGTGGCCACCCCGATGGTGGGCCCGTGGAACCAGTTACACCACGTGACGTAATAGCGGTCCTCGATCCATACCACCCGGGGATCGTAACCGTAGACGAAGGTGCTGATCTCCGGATCCGCACCGACAAAGGTGATGCGCTCGGGATTCAGCTCCCAGTGGATGCCGTCGGCGCTGCGTCCGGCATGCAGCTGCATCTCACGGCCCACGTCGTCGACCCGAAAGACGCCGGCGAACGCGCCCTCGTGAGGCACCACGGCGCTGTTGAAGATGCTGTTAGCGCACGGGATCAGGTCGCGCGGGATCACAGGATTATCTGAGAAGCGCCACATCACCGCCTGTGAGCCGGCAGGTCGCTCCTCCCAGGGAATATTCGGCAAGGGATCGCCTACGATGGTCACGGTCATCCTTGTCTCCTCTCTGCTAGGGAATACCGCCATTATACTGCCATCCCCCTACCTCGCCACGCAGCGCCGGCCGGCGTCCCGCCCAAAGCCCTTCCGGGGCTTTGGGCCGTGGTCCAGCGACCACGCCTCGCTGAGCAGCCCCTTGCTCCCCTTCCAGCTCGGTTACCGCTCAAGGCCGGGTCGGGCTAACAGCCCCACCTACAGACGCACGATGTGGACTTGCCTTGGTCCAGAAGTCGCCCTACAATCAGGGTGACAGGTGGGGTCCGGCCGATGCCGGGCTCCATCAACACAGTATTCTCTTATACCACGGGAGGTCGAACCAATGAAGATCGGTGATGCCATACAGTCAGCAGATTGGAAGAGCGAGAAGCACGTACCGGCCATCGAGGCCCCGGACATCGTCAAGGCCGGCGAGCCCTTCACGGTCACCGTCAGCGTGGGCAAGGAGATCGCCCACCCCAACACCACCGCACATCACATCGCGTGGATCGACGTCTTCTTCAAGCCCGAGGGCGACAAGTTCCTCTATCAGGTAGGTCACTTCGACTTCACGGGCCACGGTGCCTCGGCCAAGGGCGCCGACACCGGCCCCGTCTACTCACACCCCTTCGCCACCTTCTCCGTCACGGTCAACGGACCCGGCACCCTGGTCGCCGTCGAGCAGTGCAACATCCACGGCCTCTGGGAGAGCAGCAAAGAGGTCAAGGTCGAGTAAGTCAACCACCCTCGCCGACGCAGACCGCGAACAGAACACAGTCCTGTCGGAGCCTGCGTCTGGGTACGGTAGCATCTGAGCACAGGGCCGGGGCGATGCCCCGGCCCTGGCCTATTCTGCCCGCCATCCACCTTGCGCGCCCGTCAATTTGTGCTATACTCCTCTACTAAATAGCATCGAGAAGCCAAGCGCTCAAGGAGGCAATCGTGAACGCACAACCTAGGTATCGTCATTCCCGAAGGGGCGGGCTGAGCGTCCTGGCGCTCGCTGTCGCCTTGCTGATCGTAAGCGCCTGCGGCACACCGGCGACGCCCACCGATCCCACGATCCAGCCGTCGCCGACCACGAGGATCGAGCCCGAGTCGCCTCTGCCGACGCCGGAGCCCGAGTCCCCCCTGCCGACGCCCGCTGCACCGCAGGCCGACTCGCCTCTGCCCACCCCCACCCCCCTCGTCGAGGCCACACCGACACCCAATGACCAGGTGCTCTGGGCCGCCGATGGCATGATCACCGAGGGCGAATACGACCAGCATATCGACTTCGGCGACCTTCGCCTCTGGTGGACCCACGACGGCACCTACCTCTATCTGGCGATGGAGGGCG
>JAXGUU010000570.1:0-1971 GCA_040774145.1 Anaerolineae bacterium | reverse complement strand
CACGTGTTGCAGATCCCGCGGGCGCACTGCCACGCCGAGCAGTTCGAGATGGCCTGAAAGTCTGCTTTCTCCCCAGCCCGTCCGCGGGCTGGGGGGAAACACAAAGGGGGGGGGCCGCGCCCAGCGGGAACCTCCACCCCTCGCAGGGTTTCCGGATCCCTGCGAGGGGTTCCGGGCGCCGATGCGGGTGTCGCGCTATGCCACTCGCCGAAGGGTCTGCTTTCCCCCCAGCCAGCGGACGGGCTGGGGGGAAACACAAAGGGGGGTCCGCTCCCCGGTGCGAAACCCGTCCCCTCGCAGGGTTTCCGCACCCTGCGAGGGGTTCCGGGCGCCGATGCGGGTGTCGCGCTACGCCACTCCCGGAACCCTTGCGAGGGTCCAGAAACCCTCGCAAGGGCGGACTCTGCAACAATCTGCCTTGGCGACTGGGGAAGGCAGAACATGAAAAGTTCCCTCGCCCCGATCGTCGGGCATCAGGGCGAGGGACGGTGTGGGGTTCCGCGTGATCAGTCGTTGATTGGCTTGACCACGCCCGACGACGATGAATCCCAGTCGAGCGCCGGGTCGCCCGCGTAGCGGACGCTCCCGCTGCTCGAGATGCGGGCCTCCAACGATTCCTCGACCCGGACTGTGGCAGAGCCACTGCTCGACAGTCTGAACGTCCCCTCCTGCGTGCGGACGTCACGCGCGTCGAGACTGCCCGATGAGTTGATGCGTACGTCCTGGCGGTCAAAGCTCCCGCCCCGGATCGTCAGGTCGCCCGAGCTGCTCAGCTCGACATCGAGCGTCGTTCCCGTAGCGCCGTCCATTGTTGCCTTGCCAGAGCTCGTGATGCGCACGTTCAGGGCATCGCAGGTCACCTCGCTCGTCGTCAGGCTGCCGGAGCTGGCCAGCTCGATTTCGAGGGTATCGGCGTCGAGGTCGCCTGCCTCGCCGCTGCCGCTCGACAGTAGCGCGATCTCGTCGATGCGGTCACAAGGCCGCCCAGAGTGCAGCCTGTAGAGATCAAGAGGGCTACTGCCACAAAGACAACGACGAAAACGCTGTTGCTCATCCAGCTCCTCCCGTGCATGGTGCTCACGCTGGTATTCAGCCGAATGGGTCTGTGGTAACCGAGCCATCGGTTCTGCGACCGCACCGTCTGCTTGGCGCGCCTGCTGAGCCGCCCGAACCACGGAAGTCGTGCCCGGGAACCCCATAGCATCAGCTCAACCATGCACTATAGAATACGGGGCTTCGTCTGAGAGGTTGCGCGCCGCACGCGGAGGTGTTGCTGCGCCGGGGGGTGAGCTGCGCAAGGCTCGCCAGAATCCCTGGCAGGTCGCTCCAGCTCGGGTTGGAGAAACCCTGTGGCTGGGGTCGCGTCGCAGCCCTGCGCGTTGTGTGGGGCACAAACGGCGGTAGGCTACGCGTGGAGGTGCGTGGTGGCGAGACGCTTGAGTACGCTGCACGGCATCCGTCGCGAGGCCTGGGTCGTCCTGGGGGACTTCGGTGGCCCAAGGCGTCACGTGGTATGGCCTATCGGAGACGGTGCTGGCGCTGTACCTCGTGCGGCTGGGATACGGCCCCGAGTTCGTGGGCAGCTCGACGGCAGCTGCCAATCTGGGCTACGCGCTGGCATCGATGCCGGGTGCCGCGGTGAGCCGCAAGCTGGGCGCGCGGCGGGCGATGGTGCTGGGTTCGGCAGCGTGGGTGCTTGGCATCCTCTTGTTGTCCCTGGGCGATCTGGTGCCCATCGACCTGCGATCGGCGTGGGTCTTGTGGCTGCGGCTGCTGGCCTCGGCAGGGCTGGCGCTCTACATGGTGAGTAGCCAACCCTATCTGACAACGGTAACGTCGGTGGATGAACGCCCGCTCGTGTTCGCGCTGGTAATCTCGCTGCGCCCGTTGGGCGCGATGGCCGGAAGCTTGTTGGGAGGGGTGCTGCCGGGGCTGTTTGCAGGATGGGGCGGTGTGTTCGGTTCCTCCTTG
>JAXGUU010000569.1:0-1973 GCA_040774145.1 Anaerolineae bacterium | reverse complement strand
CGGCAAACTGGGCTTCCAACGTCGGGGCTTTGTTCATCACACCACCTCCCTACGATTTTGCGTTGTCTGCCCTATTCTACCCCATCTCCTATCCTGACTTCAGATGCGTACGCCCTGGACCTGCCTCCCGGTGAATCCGCGAGAACGTGGTATACTGGGAGGCGCAGAAGGTTCCGTGACAGCACATTGTGGTTCATTCGAGGCTCTGCCCCCCCACGGCGGAGCCTCTTTTCGTGAAGGAATGTAGGTTGAGAGATGAGCGAGGCTTTTGAGGTTTTCGAGCTGGACGAACGACTCCTGCGGGCAGTCGAGGACCTGGATTTTGAAACACCGACGCCGATCCAGGATCGTGCGATTCCGGCTCTGTTGGAGGGGCGAGACGTTCTGGGCCAGGCTCAGACGGGCACCGGGAAGACAGCCGCCTTTGCGCTGCCGATGCTCCATCGGCTTGATGCTGAAGGTGGTGGCGTACAAGGGCTCGTCGTTGAGCCCACCCGTGAGTTGGCGATGCAGGTGGCAAGGGCCTTCCGCGAGTATGGGCAGCACCGGCGAGTGAATGTGTTGGCCGTCTATGGGGGACAGTCCTATGACCGCCAGATTCGGCGCTTGGAGCGCGGCGTCGATATCGTCGTCGGCACACCGGGTCGGATGCTCGATCTGATCCGCAAGGGCGTGCTTGACCTGAGCAAGGTCCGCACCGTGGTGCTGGATGAGGCCGACGAGATGTTGAGCATGGGCTTCATCGAGGATATGGAGGCGATCCTCAAGGAGACGCCGGAGACGCGCCAGACGGCGCTCTTCTCCGCGACGTTGCCCCAGCCGATCCGCCGGCTCGCCGAGCGCTATATGCGCGATCCGGAGACGATCTCGGTGGATCCGGAGCAGGTGACGGTGGCGACGACCCTGCAGCACTATGTGCTGGTGAATGAGGGCGACAAGCTAGCCGCGCTCACACGCCTGCTGGAGGTTGAGGAGGCGACGCGGGTGTTGATCTTCAGCCGCACGAAGGTCGGCGCTGCAAAGCTGGCAGAGCAGCTCTTCGCACGCGGCGTCCAGGTCGAGGCGCTCCACGGCGACATGCCGCAGGCAGCCCGCGAGAAGGTGATGGCGCACTTCCGGGAGGGACAGACGACCATCCTGGTAGCGACGGATGTGGCAGCCCGCGGCCTGGACATTGAGGATATCTCCCACGTGGTGAACTACGATGTGCCATTCGATCCGGAAGCCTATGTGCATCGCATCGGACGGACGGGCCGTGCCGGTAAGCCCGGGGTCGCGATCACCCTGCTTGCACCTCGCGAGCAGCGTCGACTGCGGGAGATCGAGGCCTTTACCCTGCAGCCGATCGAGCGCATCGACGTGCCGAGTGAGGAGCGCGTGCGGTCGCATCGTGATGCCAAGTTCCTGCAGAGCATGCTCGCATCCTTGACCGAGGTCTCTGATGGGGATGGGACGGGTGATCTGGTGAGACAGCTCGTCGACCTGGGCTTCGAGGCAGAGGCTGTGGCGGCAGCCGCGATGCGGTTGGCGCGAGTTGAGGAGCTCGCGCTGCCGATTGAGCCCGTCGAGCCGGTGCGCGAGCCCTCACGGGGGCGTTCAGGTCGCGGTGGGCAGCGACCGACCTATCAGCCCGGCGGCAAGCGACGTCGCGGCGGCGGGCGCAGCGATGGTATGGTGCGCCTGGCGATGGACCTTGGCGAGGACCAAGGCGTCCGTCCGCGTGACGTGGTCGGTTCCATCGCCGGAGAGGCCGACATCCCGGGCAAGGGGATCGGCGCGATCGACATTCAGAAGGATCGCACGATGGTCGAGGTGGCGAGTCGCTACGCGGAGCAGGTGCTGACCCGTATGCGCCGTTTCCGTATGCGCGGGCACTGGGCCACGCTCTACCGGGTGGATTGAGCAGGTAACCTGCACGCTAAGGCGGAGCGGGGCAGGCGTGTCCGACTACGATGGGCCGGGCTGTGTGTTTT
>JAXGUU010000568.1:0-1976 GCA_040774145.1 Anaerolineae bacterium | reverse complement strand
GCAGTTCATCGTTGCTCTTGCGCTCAAACTCGGGCTCCATCGCGTTGATCTCGTCCACCGACTTGGTCATCCGGATCTCGGCAAAGAGATCATCGACCGGCACCAGCTCCACGTTCGGCGCAAACCGCTCCAGGATCCGCGCCTCGAGGACCCGCATGCGCATCGACTCCACCCCCACACGCGCGTCGGCGAGCTCCAACGCCGCGCACGCCTCGTGGAACGCCAACGTATAGCCGTCCTCGTCGTTGTAGGCAAAGGCCTCAAAGCCGGCCTCGCTCGCCTTCCCCGCCTCGAGCTCCGGCAGCACCACGCACGGTGGCCCATCGATCGGCACCAGCGCCACAACGGGTCGCTCGCTCATAAAGAAGGACAGACCTGTTGCGTAGACCAGATTCGGCCCGGGGACCAGGGCCAACGCATCCAGCCCCTCGACCTCTGCCGCCGCTATCGCCAACTCAAGTCGACTCTCCATCCATCACCTCGCTCCGCCGACGATCTGTGCTACAATCTCGCCACCATGATCCTGCAACTGCCTATCGGCCTTCTCGGCTCGAACTGCTACCTGCTCTACGCCCGCGAAGGCGGCGACGCCGCCATCGTCGATCCGGGCGTCTCACAACCCGACGTCCTCACAGCCGAGGTGCGGCAGCGCGACCTCCACGTCACGCACATCCTCTATACGCACGGGCACTTCGACCACATCATCGGCGCCCCGGCCCTCGGCCTGGTCGGTGTCCGCTACGGGCTTCATCCCGCCGATCGCGACCTGCTGGCCAACGGCGGGGGCGCCGCCGCCTTCGGTCTTCCCGTGCTTCCGCTGCCCACACCCGACCTCGATCTCGAGGAGGGCGTCGTTGTCACCGTGGGCACGCTGCGCATCGAGGTGCTCCATACACCGGGCCACACGCCCGGCTGCATCTGCCTCTACCTGCCGGAGGAGGAAGCGCTCCTGACCGGAGACACCCTCTTCAGGGGCTCCGTCGGACGCACCGACCTTCCGGGCGGCGATGCACGCCGGCTGTCCCAAAGCCTCAAGCGTCTGCTCGAGTTGCCGCCGTCCACACGCATCTATCCCGGGCACGGCGAACCGAGCAGCCTCGAGGTCGAGCGCCGGCACAACCCCTGGCTGCACCGGCTCAGCATCTAGACGCGCGGCGGGGTCAGTCAGCGATCAGCCGCAGCACCCCCAGGAGCCCCACGCCCAGCTTCACCGCCGTCGACGGCGTCGGCGCCGCAAGCCTCTCGCTGCCCTCGTCATCGACCTTCACATTCGAGTTGTAGTAGATCCATCCGGCGATAGCGCCGGCGACCAATCCCAGCAACCCACCGACCATCAACGCGCGTGTCTTCGCTTGTCCCATAGAACTAGGCCCTCCGTGTCAGTTTTCTCATCATCGTTCTCGCCTGGCTGCCGGTCGCATGCACCTTGATCAACGGCTGCGTCACCGCCTCCGACGCCCGCGTCACGTAGTCGTGCGCCTGCTGCGCCAGCCCCTGCGCCTTCCGCAAGTAGATCCGCACCAGCTGCGTCAGCCGAAACACCCCATACACCAGCGCCGACAGGATCGCCAGCGGCACCAAGGAAATGACCAGCGCCTCCAGGCTCAGAAAGATCAGCGCAATATCACGTGCTGTTGGCATACCGCCTCCTCCCTCACTCACACCTCATCCCAAGTATACTGAGAACCCGCAAGAGGTAAACCACCCCGTCCCCGCCGGCATGCTTGCAGCCCCGTCCCGGGGCGTCGGACGCGGCCGCCCCCCCCCCGACAACCACCAGCCTGCACCAGCCAAGCCGCCTCCCCCAGAAATCCCGCTCAAGGGGCATCAAAGGTCCGCTCACCGAGCCACCCCCGCCACGCCATCCCGCTCAAGGGCCTTCCGCGGGCCTTGAGCGGTTACCCGCCTCAAGGGGCATCAAAGGTCCGCTCACCGAACGCTCCCCGCCACGCCATCCCGCTCAAGGGCCTTCCGCG
>JAXGUU010000567.1:0-1976 GCA_040774145.1 Anaerolineae bacterium | reverse complement strand
GGGGCCGGGCGCGTCGCCTACATCGCGTGGGATCTGGACCGCATCTTCTGGGAGGTGCTCAACGTCGACCACGGGCAGCTGCTGGCCAACGTCGTCCATTGGGCGCTGGATGGCCCCCCGCCCGTCATCGTGGAGGGGCCGGGGGTGCTGGACGTGACGGTGTGGCGTGGCCCGACGGCGATCACGGTGCACTTGGTGAACCTGACCAATCCGATGATGATGCGCGGGCCGTTCCGCGAGCTCTTCCCGGTGGGGCCGCAGCGGGTGACCGTGCGCTTGCCGGCGGGGCTCGGTGTGGTGCGTGCGCGGCTGCTCAGCTCGGGAGAGGAGGTCGCCTGTGAGATCGACGGTGACCTGGTGATGGTTGAGGTGCCGGAGGTGGTGGATCACGAGGTGGTGGCACTGGACACCTCGGTGGATATGGCGGTCGAGCACCCATGAGCGAGGGCATGCACAGGAGGGAGGCGGCAAGGTGTCTGATGACGCGACTGTGATCTGGTATCACGGCTCGCCGTTGAGGTTGGAGGTGCTGCGCGAGGGGAGCACGATCACGCAGTGGCGCGATCTGGCCCGCGTCTTCTCGCACAAGCCACCGATCGTCAGCATCAGCGACGAGGGGACGCTGCAGCACAACGGCACGCAGCCGGGTTACCTGTACGAGATTGCGGAGCCTGTGGCACCGGGCGACGTCACCCCGCACCCGCGGACGACGATGCGCCCCGGCGATGAGTGGCTGACGACGCGCGACTTGCGGCTGCGCCTGCTGGGGGAGACCCGGGTGCGATCTGAGGAGTTTCTGACGGCATCCGACGTCGCTGCGTTGCTGCAGCGGCGGGGCGGCTGAGGCGTGAAGAGGAGAGAGATATGAGATTGAGACATGCGATCATGTTGGGCATGATGGGAAGGACGGCAGATCGCTTCCACGAGTACCAGCCCGGTCGCGATCTAGCGGAACGGCTTGAGGCGGTGGGGCGCGTCGCCGGCGTTGACGGCATCGAGATCGTCTATCCGAACGACTTCGCGGAGGTCGATGCGGCGGTGGCCCTGGTCAAGGACACGGGCCTGCCGGTCTCGGCGGTCAACCTCAACGTGAAGTCCCAGAAGAAGTGGGCACGGGGATCCTTCACAGCGCCCGATCCGGCGCTGCGGGCCGAGGCGGTCGCCGATATGCGCGTCGCGAGGGATCTGGCGGCGGAGCTCGGTGCCTCGATGATCACCTGCTGCCCCTTAATCGATGGGCACAATTACAGCTTCCAGGTCGACTACCTCAAGCAGTGGGGCTGGCTTGAGGAGGGCATCGCCGAGGCCGCACGCCATCGCGAGGACATCCGCATCAGCCTGGAGTACAAGCTCAACGAGTCGTGTAACACGTGCATCCTGGGTGATATGGGGCGGGCGCTCTACCTCTGCGAGCGCCTGGGCAAGCCGCACGTGGGCGTGACGATGGATGTGGGGCACGCGCTGATCGCCAAGGAGACGCCGGCGGAGGCGCTCGCGATCGCGGCACAGGCCAAGCGGCTCTTCTACGTGCACTTCAACGACAACGCGCGCGAGTGGGACTGGGACATGCTCCCCGGCTCGGTTAATATGTGGGATCTGGTGGAGATGCTCTTCTACCTCGACCGGCTCGATTGGGACGGCTGGCTCTCGTATGATGTCGTGACGCGACATGGGGACCAGGTCGAGCAGATGGCTGCGGCGATCGCTATCGTCGAGACCGGCATCGAGCTGCTGGACAAGCTGGGGCGTGAGCGCCTGGAGGGCTTCATCAAGGAGGGGATTCCTGCCCGCGCCTTCACGCAGCTCTATCGTGCGCTGGTCTAGGCTTGGACAGGATGGGCAGGATCGGCAGGATGAACAGGATGGAGAAGGTGGTGTCGTAAGGTGATCACCCGAGCGGCGTACGCGTCGGCTCAACGGCGAGCCGCCGAGCTGCTGCGGCAGACGGGGCTCGCGCTGCGGGACGAGGAGTTGGC
>JAXGUU010000566.1:0-1985 GCA_040774145.1 Anaerolineae bacterium | reverse complement strand
GCTTGCGTCGGGGCGGGTGCTCGGGATCGCCTGGGGGCGCGATCTGGCGGTTGTGTTGGCCGCGGGCCTGCTCGGGAGCGCCCTGCTCGCGGTCGCAGCCTTCGACTGCATGATGCTCATCACGCTCTCGCAGCCCTGGCCAGCGCTGCTGGCGCTGGCGTGCGGTGCGGTGGTCACCGGCGTGGTCAGCGTGTTGCTGGGGGTGGCCGTGGGTTATGCCTGGGGAGCCCTGGGGATGGTCGTTGGGAACCTCGTCGTGCTCGCCATCGCGCGGGTGCGCCTGGGGCGCGTGATCGAGCGCGCCGACTACTTTTACTTCACATCGTTCTAGCGTGGCGCATCGTCTGACGAGCGGCACAGAGGAGGAGAGACATGGACTGGCAAGGAAAACCGGTATTGGTGACGGGCGGCGCGGGCTTCATCGGGAGCCATCTCGTGGAGGCACTGGCGGGCAAGGGGGCCCGCGTGAAGGTGCTGGCACACTACAACTCGCGCAATGATCCGGGCATGTTGCGGACGCTGCCGGAGGCCACGCGGCAGGCCCTCGACGTCTACTACGGCGACCTGAAGGATCCGTGGTCGGTACGCAAGGCGATGGAGGGCTGTGCCGTGGTCTTCCACCTGGGGGCGCTCATCGGCATCCCCTACTCGTACGTGAATCCCTACGACGTGGTCCAGACGAACGTCCTGGGCACCTACCACGTCCTGGAGGCCGCCCGTGAGCTGGGGGTCGAACGCGTGGTGCACACGTCGACGAGCGAGGTCTATGGCTCGGCGCGCTACGTGCCGATGAACGAAGCCCATCCGCTGCAGGGGCAATCGCCCTACAGCGCGAGCAAGATCGGCGCCGATAAGCTGGCTGAGAGCTTCTTCCTCTCGTTTGAGCTGCCGGTAACGACGGTGAGGCCCTTCAACACCTATGGCCCCCGGCAGAGCGCCCGTGCCGTGATCCCCACGATCATCACCCAGGCGCTGACGCAGGACTTCGTCAAGCTGGGGGCGCTCTATCCGCGGCGCGATTTCACCTTCGCCACCGACACGGCGGCGGGGTTCATCGCCGCAGCGGAGAGCGATCGGACGGTGGGCGAGGTGGTCAACCTCGGCACGGGGGAGGACATCTCGGTCGGCGAGCTGGTGGACCTTGTCGTCGATATAGTCGGGCGTGACATCGAGGTGCGAAGTGATGAGGGCCGTGTGCGTCCTAAGGGGAGTGAGGTCGTGCGCCTGCTGTCGAACAACGCCAAGGCCGGGGAGCTGATGGGCTGGCGACCGCAGGTGTCGTTCCGCGAAGGACTGGGGCAGACGATCACCTGGATCGCGGAGCATCTGGATCTCTACCAGACGCAGCGCTATACGGTCTAGTGCTTTGTTAATCTGATGTCTGGAGTTCGTAGGTGCGACTTCAGTCGTTTCGGTGCTTCAGCCGGCGCCCAGAAGACGGGGCGGCAGCAGAACCGCTGAAGCGGCACCTACGAACCAGATAGACTGACTACTTGCGGTTCCGAAGGTAAGGAGGCGAAGGATGAAAGCAGTGATTATGGCCGGTGGACGGGGGACGCGACTGGCGCCCTTTACGAAGGTGCTGCCTAAGCCGCTCATTCCGTTGGGAGACTATCCGCTCCTCGAGATCATCATCTGCCAGTTGCGGGAGGCCGGATTCGACGAGATCATCCTGACCGTCAACTACCTGGCACACCTTTTCCAGGCCTACTTCGGGAACGGCGAGCGGCAGGGGGTGACGCTGCGCTACTCGCTGGAGGAAAAGCCGTTGGGCACCGCCGGCCCGTTGAGTCTGATCGACGGGCTGGACGAGGCGCCGTTCCTGGTGATGAACGCCGACCTGCTGACCGACATCGACTTCCGCCACCTCTACCGGACGCACCTGGCGCAGGAGGCCGCGATCACGATGGCGCTGTACGCCAAGGAGCACAAGGTCGATTTCGGCGTCATCGATACAGATGAGGCGGGCAGGGTCCTTAAGTGTG
>JAXGUU010000565.1:0-2010 GCA_040774145.1 Anaerolineae bacterium | reverse complement strand
TGTTCCCAAGCTGCCGGCGACCGCCACTCATCCCACGCGTCGAAACGTGCCCCTAGACGCCACGCCCGTTCGACGACCGCGTTGAGACGACGGTCACCGCGAGCCAGCAGCGCCTCAAGCTGGGACGTCGCATACTGGTTCCAGGAGAGCGATAGTCCGCGCCCGCGTAGCCCCTGACGCAACAGCGCCTGACGGCGTTCGATCGTCGCCTCATCGGTGAACGGCTCCCACTGGAAGGTCGTGTGGGGCTTGGGGACGAAGGTGCTCACGCTGACGTGGACCTCGATCCGGCGTCCGCCGACGCGTCGGCCGATCTGATGGACCTGACGCACCAAATCAATGATAGCCTGAACGTCCTCGTCGGTCTCGGTGGGCAGTCCGATCATGAAGTAGAGCTTGATCGTGCGCCAGCCGCGCGTGAAGACCTCCTCGGCAACCGAAAACAGCTCGGCATCGGTGATGTCCTTGTTGATGCGATGGCGCAGTGTGTCGCTGCCTGCCTCGGGGGCGAAGGTGAAGCCGGAGCGCCGGCCCCCGCTGAGGCGGTCGGCAAGGTCAACGGAGAAGGCATCGAGCCGCAGGCTGGGCAGTGAGATGGAGATCGGCTGCTCGGCAAAGTGTGCTTGCAGCTGCTCGATGAGCGTCCCGATCTGTGTGTAGTCGGCGGACGAGAGCGAGAGCAGCGCCAGTTCCTCGTAGCCGGTGGCTTTGATGATGGCCGCTGCGCTCTCGACGATCTCCTCAACCGGGCGTTCGCGCACGGGACGGGTGATCTTTCCGGCCTGGCAGAAGCGGCAGCCGCGGGTGCAACCACGGTGGATCTCGACGACGGCGCGATTGTGGACGGTCTCGATATTCGGCACCAGCTGCCGGATCGGGGTGGGAGGCAGCGTCGGGAGCATCCGTTTGAGGATCCGCTCGGGGACGCACGTGTCGGTGGGCGTGAGGGCGTCCAGCTCGCCGGTGACAGCATAGGTAGGGTGGTAGAAGCCGGGCACGTAGAGTCCCGGGATCTCCACGAGCGAACGGAGCAGGTCGGCACGCGAACGACCGCGTGCCGCACGCACGGCCTCGGCCAGTTCCAGGATCACGGCCTCGCCTTCACCGATCACGAAGACATCAAAGAAGTCCGTGATAGGCTCGGGATTGAAGGTGCCGTGGCCTCCCCCCAAGATCAGAGGGTGTCGCTCATCGCGGTCGGCCCGGCGAATCGGTAGGCCTGCCAGGTCCAGGAGCTCCAGCACGTTGGTGTAGAGCTGCTCGTAAGCGGTGCTGATGGCGAGGACATCGTAGGCTGCGACCGGCCTGTAGTCCTCAAGCGCATAGAGGGGGAGGTCCTCCGCGCGCATTTGGGCGATCATGTCGGGCGCGGGCAGGTAAGTGCGGTGGGCCAGCACGCCCGGCTGCGCGTTGAGGATGTCGTAGAGTATGGCCAGGGCGAAGTTGGACATGCCCAGATCGTAGACGTCGGGAAAGGCGAGACAGATGCGAAGATCCGTCGCCTCCCAAGGCGTCTCGGTCGCGTTGAGCTCGCCGCCGACATAGCGTCCGGGCTTCTGGACACGGTGCAGCAGGGCCTCGATGCGAGCCCAGGAGATCGGCGCAACCAAGGCCGGTGGACGTGGGTTGGGACTCAGCACGTGTCCGCGTCGGTCACGATCTTGATCCAGAAGTCGCGGTGGCGTGGGCCATCAAATTCGGCCAGGAATATGCCCTGCCATTGGCCCATCTGGAGCTCTCCCCCCTGGATGAAGACGAAATGGTCGCTGCCGACGAGGAGTGACTTGATGTGAGCCGGGCTGTTTCCCTCACTGTGGCGATAGGGCAGGCCCTCGGGTATCATGCGGTCAAGGACCATCGCTGTATCGGACTCGACCGTGGGGTCCCAGTTCTCATTGAGGATGATGCCCGCCGTGGTGTGAGGGCAGTAGAGGAAACAGATGCCTTCCGCCACACCGGCATTGGCTATCGCCTCTCTCACCTGATCGGTGACCTCGACCAGATCGACTT
>JAXGUU010000564.1:0-2012 GCA_040774145.1 Anaerolineae bacterium | reverse complement strand
TTGCCCGTGCCCTGCTCAAGGACCCGCGCATCCTGATCCTCGACGACGCGATGTCGAGCGTGGATACGGAGACCGAGCGGCTGATTCAGAAGGCACTGGAGCGCTTGATGCAAGGGCGTACCTCCTTCGTCATTGCCCAGCGGCTCAGCACCGTTCGTATGGCCGATCAGATCCTGGTGCTGGACAAGGGCCGGGTTGTCGCCCGGGGGACCCATGACGAGCTCTTGCGAACCTCGGGGCTCTACGGCGAGATCTACGAGCGCCAGTTGCGGCCTCGGGAGGTCCAGGAGTTGCTGGTGCTGCGACAACAGGCGCTCAAGGCATCTTCGGAAACGGTTGGTGCGGCAATCAGCCGCGCCTGATAAGGAGAACCTCGATGAGTTTCTCAGTGGGTACAACGAGCATAGGCCGTGGCCCCGGCGGCATTCTGCGGAGTTTCGGTGAGGAGGATGAGGACGCCCGTGGGCGGGCGTGGGATGCCAAGGTGGTTGCGCGCCTTCTGGCTTTTCTGAAGCCTCACTGGCGCAGTATGGTGGGATCGTTCGTGCTGATGGTTGTCTCCTCGGGGTTGGGCCTGGCTGTGCCCTATCTGATGAAGGTCGCAATCGACCAGCACATTGTCAGTGGCGATATCGCGGGTCTGGATCGCATTGCGTTGGTTCTCTTGGGCTCGTTTGTGGTCCTCTATGTGACCAGCGGCGCCCAGCAGTATCTGCTCTCGAGAACCGGGCAGCAGGTGTTGGCCGAGATGCGGGGCACGCTGGTCCGCCACCTCCAGGACTTGCACCTGGGCTATCACGATAAGCACATCATCGGCGTGACGATCTCGCGCGTCTTCAGCGATGTGGGCGTGATCAACGATCTGCTCTCGCAGGGACTGATCACCCTTGCTGGCGATGTGCTGACCCTGGTGGGCATCATCGTAGTGATGGTGTCGATGAGCCCGCGGCTGGCGCTGATCAGTTTCGCCGTCGTGCCGCTGATGGTCATCGCGACCTCGGTCTTCGCACGGCACGCAAAGGTAGCGTTCCGCGAGACGCGCTCGGCGGTTGCCGAAGTGGTGGGCGACCTGGCGGAGGATCTGGCGGGAATGCGCGTCATCCAGGCATTTGCCCAGGAGGGCGCTACACAGGAGCGCTTCGACGAGGTCAACCAGGCGAACCGCGACGCCCACGTGCGGGCGATGTCGCTGTCGTTTGTCTTTATGCCGGTGGTGCAGTTTCTGGGAATGCTGGCGACGGCGGTGGTTCTGTGGTTTGGCGGCCGTGACGTTGCCCGCGGGGCGTTGACGCTCGGTACCGTGGTGGCTTTCCTATCCTATGTCACTCGCTTCTTCCAGCCTATCCGTGAGCTGAGCCAGCTCTACACAACGATGCAGGCGGCGATGGCGGGCGGTGAGCGCGTCGTCGAACTGCTCGATACCAAGCCCGGCGTGCCCGACGCCCCCGACGCAACCCCGATGCCGGAGATCGAAGGCCACGTCGAGCTGCGTGATGTAACCTTTGAGTACCGTGCGGGAGAGCCGGTGTTGCGCAACGTGGACCTGACGATCGAGCCCGGCCAAACTGTGGCCCTGGTTGGGCCTACCGGCGCGGGTAAAACGTCGATCTCCAACCTCATCGCTCGCTTCTATGAGGTAACGGACGGAACCGTACTCATTGACGGCATTGACGTACGCGATGTTCAACAGCGCTCCTTGCGGCGCCAGATGGGGATTGTGCCCCAGGATCCGTTCCTCTTTGCCGGCACCATCGCCGACAACATCCGCTTTGGCGACCCCGAAGCGTCTGACGAGGCGGTGGAGGAGGCAGCGCGGCTCTCCAATGCTCACGACTTCATCGTCGCGACCCCTATGGGCTACGACACCCCAATCCAGGAGGGGGGCGTCAACCTGTCGGTGGGGCAGCGCCAGCTCATCTGCATTGCCCGGGCGGCCCTGGCCGAGCCGCGGCTCCTGATCCTGGACGAGGCAACCGCCAGCGTCGACACCGTGACCGAGATGCTCATCCAGG
>JAXGUU010000563.1:0-2022 GCA_040774145.1 Anaerolineae bacterium | reverse complement strand
GGGCATCACGTGTTCGTTGATGACCAACTGGTAGTTCCTGCCAACTACGTCATTCTGCCGGTGCTCAAGCGTCTGTGTGCTCCAATCCTTGGGCGGTGGCTCTTTGTTGCACTGGTCCCCAATCCCGGGAAGCGGATCTGCGCTGGTTGCGACCTCGTCGGCAACACCGAACAGGATGTATGCGGGTTGGCCACGCCGTCGACCAGTGTTTGCTAAGGCGATCATATCTTTGATGAAATCGGCCCGTCCCTCGATGCTGTCTTTGCCATAGACAACGTAGAGCTGTGATTTCCGGTCCATCGTCCCACATTCCTGACCGAAGGCTGTCTCTCGGAACCACTCCGCGTCGAAGCTATGCACCTGGATCACCTCCTCTGATCAGTAGCTCCGCCCAGCGGGCCGCCGGGCCCAGGGTCTCGATCGACTGGAAGTGCTGATAGCTCAACCTCTCGGCGATCGCCTCAATCGCCGCTCTGTGCTCCTTGTGCTGCCCTGCCATCCGCTGAAGGGTGTAGGCTCCGCGCCACATCAGCGGCCCCCAATAGGGCTTGCCTCGCTCGACAACCGCGTCCATATAGCCGTCGTACAGCGTCAAGAGGGTTCTCAGCAGCGAGCGGTTGACGCCGGCGTCTACCAGAGCAAGCAGATCGTCCTTGGCGCCGTCCAGGGCATCGAAGGCCTCCCAGGGGATCGTCAGCTCCAGGAAGTTGAGAGCATCTTTACGGTGGTCCGGCGCGTCGGGCCGCTCGTAGTCCTTGGCGGCTTCCAGGGCGCCCTCGGCGTCGGCGGCTGCCTGGTAGAGCGGGTACTTGCCGCCGTGCAGGGTCAGCCCGCCGGAGAGGTGGAGCGCCGGGTTACCCGCAGCGAAGCGCTGCAGGTCGCGGCGGATCGTCGCTGCCAGGCCCGGCAGCACGTCCCACGCCCCGACGATGAAGAGGTCGTCGCCGCCGGAGTAGATGGCATAGACCTTGTCGGGGCCTTGGGCATTCACCTGGCGACAGCGCTCGCCCACCCAGCCCTCGAAGAAGAGCGAGAGCGAGAACGAGAGTGCGGCCACGCGTGAGAGCGTGCCCGCCTCCTGCATGCCCCAGCGGAAGATGTCACCCAGGTCGTCGACATCCATCCGCAGCACGCCGAGGCGCTTGACGCCCTGCGCTTGCTGTTGCATCAGCCCAAACTCCTTGACATCGTCGGGGCGGGGCGGCGATGTGTCGGGGTCCAGGGTCTTGAGGTAAGCCTCCCAGGCCGCTCCCTGCCTATCTGCCTCGGTCACCCTCGGGGTCACGTTGACGGTGTAGTGGGTGCCGGGTGCGATGGGGCAGCCGCACGCCCGCGCGACCCGGCCCGCGATCTGCGCTGCGGCTCGGGCCGTTGCGCCGGGCTCCTTGGGATGATCACGCATCGCCAGCAGCGTTGCACGCGTTGTCTCCGGCGGCAGCCGCAGCACGGCGTGACCGTCGCTGACGGTAAGGCCGATCACGGTCCCGAAGCTGCGCAGCGCGGCCTCGTAGCCGCTGCGTTGCGCGTCCTCGACGGGCACCTCGCCCAAGAGCAGGAAATCGGCCTCGCGCAGGTCGGTCCCCAGCACCTCCAGCGAGGTGCAGAGCGCGCAGATCCGCCGGGACTCGGGATCATCGGACCTCTCCGGCTCCACGTCCGGCCCTTCGTAGTGGCAGACCTGGCACTCGTGGGCGTCGTCGCCGCCCTCGCCGGTGGGTCCGAAGACGCGAGCCGACAGCTCCTCGCCATCGTCCAACTCGGCGAATCGTTGGCGTTTGGCCGCGCTGACGGCCTCGCCTACCGCTTGCCACCGTCCGGCAAAGCGGCCCCGGTCGAACTGATCCGCCGTCACCGCTGCCCAGCCCAGCGCCAGGTAGAGGTCGCCGCCGTGGTGGGTCAGGAGCTTGCGGCTGATCTCTGTGCGAATGGCGACGAGATCGCCCTCAGCGCTCGCGGGTGCCAGCAGGTAGAAGTGCCCGCCACCGGCGTAGATCAGGTTGGTGGGGGGGAGTTCGAGGCGCC
>JAXGUU010000562.1:0-2027 GCA_040774145.1 Anaerolineae bacterium | reverse complement strand
CGGCACCCTCACCTACAGCGCGGGAGACATCGACGCCTCGCATACCCTGACCTTCTCGACGAACCTTCCTGAGGACTACTGGCAGCAGAACCACGACTCGGGGGAGTACAAGTGTTGAACAACACTAGAAACTGCGCCGTTGGGGGTGCTGACGAAAATCCGTACCAGACGATGTTCGGAGGATTCCGTCATGTATTCCCTAGATCAGAAGAGGCGCGCGGTCGAGCTTTACGTGCGATACGACAAAAGCTGCGCAGCGGTGATCAATGAGCTGGGATACCCGTCGAGGGCCCGGCTGCGCACGTGGCATGCGGAGTACGTCGAGCACGGCGGGGTCCTGCCAGCCCACAGCCACGGCAGGTACACCGAGGAGCAGAAGCGCATCGCGGTCAGCCACTACCTCACGCATGGGAGGTGCAATGCCAGGACCAGGCGTGCGCTCGGGTATCCCGGCTGCTACCAGGTGCTTGCCGACTGGGTGGACGAGCTGGCACCGGCCAGGCGCAGGTCCTCGCTGCCGCGTCCCGTCACGGCCGACGGGATGACCGACGCCGTCGTGTCGCTCGTGACCAGGAAGGGCTCGGCCGCCGAGGTGGCGCAGGCGTATGGGGTCACCAGGGATATCCTCTACGGGTGGAAGTACCGCCTGCTCGGCAAGGAGGTGCCCTGCGCGATGGCTGACGGAGACGACCTGCCGAACGATCCCGACGAGCTCAGGGGGCTCGTCGGGTCTCTGAGGCGTGAGGTCAAGCAGCTCGAGCCCGGGCGCGACGTGCTCGAGGGCACGATCGAGATCCTGGGAAAAGGCCCGGGCGCCGACCCGAACCGGCCGGCCAACAGGGAGAAGGCGACCCTGGCGGAAGCCCTGAGGTCGAGGCATCGGCTGAAGGACCTGCTGGAGGCGCTCCGGATGGCGCGCAGCAGCTACCAGTACCAGGTGGGGGCGATGCGGACGCCTGACAGGTACGCCGGGACCAGGGCGCGCATCAACGACCTCTTCAGGGCGAGCGGCGGCGTCTATGGCTATCGCCGCGTACACGCATGTCTCAGAAGCGAAGGCGTGGTCATCTCGGAGAAGGTCTGCGCCCGCATAATGCGCGAGGAGGGCCTGGTGGCGAGAACCTCCGCCAGGAGGCTCAGGTACAGCTCCTACCGGGGCGAGATCTCCAGGGCACCAGAGAATCTGGTCGGGAGGGACTTCCGCGCCGCGACACCCAACGAGCTCTGGCTCACCGACGTGACGGAACTCCGCATCCCTGCGGGCAAGATCTATCTCAGCCCCGTCGTCGACTGCTACGACGGCATGGTGGTCTCGTGGGTGACCTCGACCTCCCCCGACGCCAAGATGGCGAACTCGATGCTCAGGGCCGCCGTGGGCACGCTCGCTGCCGGCGAGCGGCCGACGATTCATTCGGACTATGCCGAGGAAAACGCTAAGCCGCAGAAAGCCTGTTCCGTGTTGATGTCGGCGAAAACCGCGACTTAACGTTTCAAGCTACCGGAGACTGTAGAGCACCTCCATCTTCTCGTCCGACATCCACTCGGACGCCTCCTGCAGGATCTTCGGGGTGGCGGCCTCCATCGCCGCCTGCATCATGTCCACCGTGGCGAACGCGTAAAACGATGAGGTGGTCGACATGCTCTCGTGACCGAGCAGCTGCATCACCAGCGGAAGCGGCACGCCCGCCTTGTAGAGATCCATGGCTTTCGTCTTGCGGAGAAGATGGCAGTGCAGGCCCTCCGGCAGCGACGGGCACTTCTCACGTGCGACATCGCCTGCCTGCTTGAGCACGCGGCTCACGGCGTCCGCCGACAGTGCGGTCGGCATTCCTGCGTGCAAGCTGTAGAACAGCGGCCGCGACGCGTCCTTTCGCAACCCGCCCGGATGGAACTCGTCGAGATAGATGCGCAGGTGCTCTGCGCATCTCGCGCCGACGGGCACGATGCGCGTCTTCGACCCCTTGCCAATAAGCGTCACATGCGCGGGCTTGGCAAGCGACAGGCTACCGAGCAAGATGCCGGTGAGT
>JAXGUU010000561.1:0-2042 GCA_040774145.1 Anaerolineae bacterium | reverse complement strand
TGAAATGCACCAGGTCGGCATCGACATCCAGCACGGCGTCCCGAAGCCGGCGATACTGCGGCGCATCCAGCGCGCCCAGCGACACCCCGGTATCCTTCGTCTCGATCGGGGTATGGATCGCCACCCGCGCCGTGTAACGATCCCGAGGCGCGCGCGACGTCGTCACCACGTGCACCTCGTGATCTGCCAGCGCCAGCCGGTTGGCGAGGTCCGCCGTGTACTGGTGCATGCCGAATGTGGGCGAGGGAAGAACGTAACAAATCCGCAACTGGGTACCCTCCCTGGGTCGCGGCTTGGGATCGCTGGCCAGAACGGGGACAGGGAGCAGCCACGGGCGACGCCCAAACCTATGATCTCATTCTAGGGACTATGCGTCTCGGTTGAGTCAAGAAACCTCTAGAGTTATACTAACGACACCACAGCGGCTGTGGATAACTGCTACGCAGTTGACGTGCGCGCGGGCTGCGATATGCTAATGCCTGGGTTAGCTGATGTCTGGGGTTCGTAGTGACCGATTCATCGGTTCTGTGTCCGCCCAGGCTGCTGGACGCGCGTGCTGAGACAGGAACGACTGAAATCGCACCTACGAACCTACCTACTGATGCTAACGATGGAGGCCTCTCCTGCAAGGATGCTGCCAGACTCGCCGACCTGAGCTCCTCACCGCCTCCGTTCCGACCGTTGACCTAAGGAGGTCCGTATGAGTACGAGGCAGCTTCTGAGTCTGATTCTTGTGGTGGCCATTGGCCCGGCCCTACTGACGACTGCGACGTCCGCGCTGGCCGCCGCCACGGACGTTGCCTTGCGCCCCTCAGTCGCTGCGGTGACCCGCGCAACCGGTCACATCATCATCGACCACACCTGCACCGACCTGAGCCAGATCCCCGATGCCTGGCTCGAGGAAGCCAAGAAGCTCACCTTCCACTATGCCCACACGTCGCACGGGTCGCAGATCATCTCTGGCATCGCCAAGCTGGAACAGGTCGACCCGACCTATGGGGTCGCTGTCTTCGCCAGCAACACGGTCGGACTGCCCAGCGAGTCGGGCGTGCTCCGCATCTACGACGGCAACAACATCGGCACGACCTACATCACGCCTGAGCTATACTGGGCTACGCCCTCAGGGATCGCCGCAACCGAATCGGTGGCTGAGTGGGACGGGGGCAGGTTCGGGTTCTCCATGTGGTCCTGGTGTGGGCAACAGTCGACCAATACCGAGGCACAGGTGCAGCAGTACCTCACCCAGATGTCAGCGTTTGAAGCAGCCTATCCCGGTATGCGCTTCATCCTGATGACAGGCCACACGGATGGGACGACCGGAGGTACGCTCCAGCGCAACAACGATATGGTCAGGCAGTACGCCACTGACCATGCCATGGTGCTGTTCGACTTCGCGGATATCGAGACCTACGACCCCTTGGGCGGCGGTCCCTATGCCAACAACAGCGAGGGCACCTGCACCTGGTGTGCGAACTTCTGCGCCAACCACCCAGAGTACTGCACCGACCTACCAGATTCCTGCGCCCACACGGACAGCCCGCCCGAGGCCCGTCTCTTCTGCAAACTCAAGGGCAATGCCTTCTGGTGGATGATGGCCCGCCTCGCAGGTTGGGAGCCCAACGACCCCACCCCTGACCCAACCGACCTATCCGCCTCCACCAAAACCGTCGCGCCAGCCGCGGCTGAGCCCGGCGACCGCATCACCTACACGGTCAGCCTCCGCGGGCACACCGACCCCCTGACCGCCACGGTTCGGCTCACCGACACACTCCCCGTCGGCGTGCAGTATGTGCCGGGCACACTCGCCGCGACGAGCGGCGTCGTCGATGACGCTGGCGCCCCAACCCTTCTCTGGTCCGGCGCCGTGTCCGCGGCGTCGCCCGTCACGATCACGTTTGGCGCCGGTGTTGGCCTCGACTTCGTCGGCACGCTCACTAACACGGCGACCGTCAGCGCCGCGGGCTATGGCCCCATTGCCCTCACGGCCACCGCGCACGTGCGCACCACCTGGTACCACCTCTACCTGCCTCTGATACTGCGGA
>JAXGUU010000560.1:0-2043 GCA_040774145.1 Anaerolineae bacterium | reverse complement strand
GGGGCACGCCTTTCACGCGATCAGCGAGATGCCATTGGCGCAGGTCGCCGGCGTCGTGCAGGACATCGACGCATCCACCGTGGAGGGACGCGAGGGGCGCCACGTCGCTGCAACGGTCGCGGCAAGCCTTCAGACGGTCCGCCAGCGGCTGCATTTCCTCAGCTCGGTGGGCCTTGGATATCTGCACCTCACCCGGGACACTACAACCCTGTCAGCAGGGGAGGCGCAGCGAGTGAAACTTGCCGGGCTCCTGGCAAGCGGCCTGACATCGCTGACGGTCCTGGTCAATGAGCCAACGCGCGGGATGCACCCTACGGAGGTCGAGGCTCTCACCCGCGCGCTGAGGGGCCTCTGCGCCGAGGGGAACACCGTAGTCGTCGTGGAGCACGATCCCTGCGTGATTCGCGCGGCTGACACCCTGGTCGATATGGGACCGGGGGCCGGCGCTGCCGGTGGCCAGGTCGTGGCGGCGGGCACAACGGGCGAGGTGTTAGCCACCGACTCCCTGACCGCCCAATGGCTGCGTGGCGAGCGGACAGCCAGCGTAGCCCGCCCCAGGCGCGCGCCAACAGGATGGATGGTGATCCGCGGGGCCAGGGAAAACAACCTATGCGGCGAGGATGTGCGACTCCCTCTCGGCGTGCTGGTCGGCATCTGCGGCGTCTCCGGATCGGGCAAGAGCACCCTCCTGATCGACACGTTGGGCCGCGCGCTTGCACCCAGGAAGCACACGACATCGGTCGCCTACGAGCCCATCGATCCCGGCGCACACGACGCGATCGAAGGTGCCCCCTCTCGGGTATGGGTGCTCGACCAGGCCAAGGCCGGCGTCACGAGCCCTGCGGACTACCTGGGACTGACACAGGCGCTCCACCGCATCTTTGCCGAGACCGAGGATGCCCAGGTGTTGGGACTGGATGCCCGGGCGCTGGGTGAACGCTGTTCTGCCTGTGGCGGGCGAGGTTTCACCATACTGGATATGGGGTTCCTGCCGAGCGTCCATGTACCCTGCGAGCCGTGCCGTGGTACGGGCTACCGGGCCGAGGCCTGGGGTGTGCACCTGAACGGCGTGACCCTCCCGGATGTCTTTGGCAAGACCATCGACGAAGGGGTGGCGTTGCTGGGCGAACGCCTTGCCGAGGAACAGGGCCTTGCCCGGAAGCTGCGAGCCGTCCAGGATGTGGGCCTGGGCTATCTCGTCCTGCGCCAGCCAGGCTACTCGCTCTCCGGTGGGGAAGTACAACGACTCAAGATCGCCGACGAGCTCAGCCGGTCCGAGCGCGCAGGAACGCTCTACATCCTCGATGAGCCGACGGTCGGCCAACACCTCGAAGACATAGGCCGCCTGATCGGCGTCCTGCACCGGCTAGTGGAGGCGGGGAACTCCGCCTTTGTGATCGAGCACCACACGCTTCTCCTGGCAGCCTGCGACTGGATCATCGAATTCGGCCCGGGCGGCGGGCCCGACGGGGGCCGCGTCATCGCCCAGGGCACACCCGAGGCAGTCGCCGCAGGCGCTACCCCGACCGCGCCCTATCTCCGGAAGGAGCTGCAAGAATGAGAGAATCAGAGAATGGAAGAATCAAGAATCGAGAATCGGAGAACAGCGGTTCGACGGAGGGACTCTCCGCCTCCGGCTCTCTCTTCTCGGATTCTCGATTCTCCGATTCCCTGATTCCCCTCCTCCTCGCCGACCGGTCGGCGTGCTTGAGGGCGCTGGTGCTACAGGAGTTGCTGGGCAAGGCCAGGGATGACCCGGAGGTGGCCGAGCTGCACACCTTGCGCGAGCATGACCCGCTTGTGGCACCGCTGCTTGCGGCACAGGAGCCCGATGGGGCGTGGCGCAGGGGCGAGTTGGTCTGGTTGGGCGACGCCCAGCGGCTGACGACGCTCGCGCTGATGCGGCTGGGGTTCCTCGGGTTTGGCCCGGAGACCGGCGCTGTCCGGCGTGGGGTTGACTTCCTCTTCTCCCTACGGCGCGAGGATGGGGCCTGGGAGTTGCCTACCGGCAATCCCGAGATCGAGGGACACGAGGGATACACG
>JAXGUU010000559.1:0-2053 GCA_040774145.1 Anaerolineae bacterium | reverse complement strand
GTCCCTTCGCAAGGTTTCCGCACCTTGCGAAGGGTTCCGGGGCGCGCGGCGCGGTCGACAAGAACTCGACCAACCTACACCATGCCTTCTGATCTGCTCCCTCCCCCCGTTCCGACGGGGGGAGGGCTTGGGGAGGGGGGTCTGCGGCGAGCGATCGACGCGGCGGGCACCTCGCCGCGCATCAAGCTCCGCTTGGTGTGGACCGGCCCATCGCGACCGTGGCAGCCGGCAGCACCACGGCCCCGGCCTCGGCGAGCTTGCGGTTCCATTCCTCGATCAGCCTGGCGGCGTCCTTGCTGTAGCTCGAGTGGGCGTTGGCGACAGCTGCGACGAATGCGTCGGCGTCGAGCGCGAAGGGTGGGGCCCGGTAGCGCCCAAGGGCGAGGAGGAACTCGACCCGTGTGACGCCGGCCAACCGCGCGGCGCGACCCGACGAGATCTTCCCCAGGCCATAGAGCTTGACGGCAGCACGCGCTACGGGATCTGAAGCCCTCTATTTCGCCTTCGCCACATCCATACGACACCAGGCGTATAGAGCATCATACACATCAAGCTGGTGTTCGAGGTTCTCCAGGTCGTCGGGGAAACGCAGACTGAAACCGGAAGCGATGGCTTCCATTCCGCGTGCGATGGGGTCCATATCGATGTCCGTGGAAACGTCGGCGGCGTGGACGATCTGCGCCAGGCGCAGCAACCCCGGCTCCTTGAGGTCATACTTCAGGATGATCGACTCGAACGAGCAGCGTCCGTCGTGATGGCCCAACTCGACGCCCGGCGCATCGAACGGGATGGCGCCAGTCTCTCTGGCAACCTGCTCGATCTGGCTGCCGGGGACGTACAGGAACTCCGCGTCGCTGTCAACAAAACGTGTGATCAGCCACGGACACGCTACACGGTCGACATGCACGTGAGAACGAGTAACCCATTTCATCGTATTGCCTCCTTGGATTCGGAACCAGCGGAAAGCCGGCTCAGACCAGCCTTTACGCAGAAATCGAACTCTCCTGGATCGCCCCTGGAGTCATCCCGGTCGCGATGGCGTGCCAGTCCCAGCCGGCAGCTTCGAGCTCCAGCAGCGCCGCAAACCGCCCGCCCTTGCGGATCAGGTCCTGTGGAGTGCCCATTTCCAGAATGCGCCCGTTGTCGAGGACGATGACACGGTCTGCTTCACGGGCCGTGGAAAGGCGGTGGGCCACCGTCAGGATAGCTCGCCGGTGATGGGAAGCTTCGGTCTGCAGCGCCTCGTGGAAAGCCGCCTCACTGGCGCTATCAATCGCTGACGTGGCTTCGTCAAACAGCAACACCTGTGGATCCCAGACCAGGGCACGGGCCAGTGACAGCAGTTGGCGCTGCCCGGAAGAAAACTGAACCCCACCGCCAGAGCCGTTGTTGATCGGGGTCTCATAGCCGTTGGGCAGTGCACGAATCAGGGCCTCCGCACCGGCGATGCTGACAGCGTGTTCGACGGCATCAAAGGGCACATCCCGGTCACTCAGTGTCAGGTTATCCAGCACAGTCCCACTGAACAACTGCACAGCCTGGGGGACGACGCCGATGACGGTGCGCCGCTCCGTCTCTCCCATTTGGCGTGGGTCCATCCCGGCGACCAGGATCGAGCCCTCCCAGGGTGAATAGAGACCGCCCAGCAGACTGACGATGCTGCTTTTCCCGGCGCCTGTGCGTCCGACCAGAGCGACGTGCTCGCCCGGCGCAACGGAGAAAGTCACATCCTGCAGCACGGGTTGACGATCGAAGTAGCCAAAGGTAAGGTTGCGGATCTCGATGCCGCCCGTTCGGTGCGACATGGTAACAGCGGCGGGTCGACTTTGCGCCTCAGTGGGCAGGTCCAGGTGGGCGTCACTTTTCCGCAGGACTGTGCGCTCGCACGGCTGCCGTAGGGCGAAGTTGCACTTCGCCCATCCGGGCGGCGCCAATTCCGAGTGGCGCCGACGCTCGGCCGCCGCGGGCGAACTCCAAGTTCGCCCTACGCAGGGAGCGCCTGCCCAAGTCTGGCCGTGTTTGCCACTAATGATGCGGAAATCTGACGGACACC
>JAXGUU010000558.1:0-2054 GCA_040774145.1 Anaerolineae bacterium | reverse complement strand
TATGATCTGAACGTCACCACCGACTGCTGCGGTGACCTCGATCTCGAAACGCTGATCGAGGATATGACCAAGGGCCTCGACACCGACGCTCAGGAGGCGATGGTCGCCGAGACCGCACAGGCCTTCAACGAGTTGCTGCCGATCATCCCGCTGTGGGAGCGTTACGGCAACAACCCGGCGATGGATGGCCTGCACACCTGCGGCTGGCTGCCCGACGATGATCCCGTCTACCTGAACAGCCCCTACGCCGACTCCTTTGTCGTCATCATGGTGATGGAGGGGACGCTCTATCCCTGCAACCAGTAGCGGTGATCGGTGCCGGTTGACGGGATGCACAGCTGTGCTACACGTATCCGTCAGGCGCTTGCGCCTGACGGATACGCATCCCAAGGAGATGAACGATGATCAAGATGCCCAGGACGCTGAACCTACCCCAGGGGCCGCTGGACCACGTCCCCCCTGCCACAAGCTACGACTGCCTCCGCACGCCGACCCCGATCCGCATCGACGGGCGTCTCGATGAGGAGGTGTGGCAGCGGGTGACCTGGTCGGCCCCCTTCGTCAAGATGGACACCGGCGCGCCGGTGTCGCTGGACTCGCGCATCGCGCTGCTCTGGGACGATGACTACCTCTACGCTGCCTACCGATTCGAGGACCACGAGATCTGGGGCACGCACGTCGAGCACCACGACCACGTCTACCACAACGACAGCGACGCCGAGATCTTCGTTGAGGGCGACGGCGTCTACTATGAGCTGGGGGTCAACCCCATCAACACGATCTACGAGGTCTTCTGGAGCCGGCTGGCGCCCGTCGTCGAACGGCGCGACATCGAGCGGCTGAACCACTTCTTCTCCCTCGAGGACTTCCTCTATTTCCTGCCGCGGATGGACGAGGCGTTGGGCCGCATCGGCGAGAAGGACTGGGAGCTGCCGGGGCTCAAGCACGCCGTACAGGTCGACGGCAGCCTCAACTGCCCGGAGATCGAGGATAACGGGTGGACGGTCGAGTTCGCGCTGCCCTGGGAGGGGCTCAAGGCGTTGGGGCACCCGCGCACGCCGCCGGGTCACGGTGATGTGTGGCGCATCGGCGCCTCGCGCTGCCAGCACTTCCACGACGATGAGGGCAACAACATCTCGGTCGACTGGTCGTGGAACCGGCACGGGTACATCAACATGCATATCCCGGAGCGGTGGAGCTACGTCCGCTTCGTCGACAAGGAGGTCTAGGCCATGAGAATCCTGGTGGGGGGCTTCGGTCACGAGTCGAACACCTTTACGCCCTTCCTGACGCGGATGGAGGACTTTCGCCCGCGCTACGGCGCGGAGACGTTGGCGGTGGAGCATCGCCGCGGCGCCTTCGCCGGGATCGTCACCACGTTGGAGGCTCAGGCAGGCGTCGAGCTTGTCCCGACGATCACCGCGCACGCGATGCCGGGCGGCGTGGTGGAGCGCGTGACCTTCGAGGCGCTCAGAGACCGGATCCTCGCGGAGGCCGACGACGTGGCTGGGGTTTGCCTCTACCTGCACGGCGCGATGCGCGCCGAGGGCTACGATTACTGCGAGAACGAGATCCTGCGCGAACTGCGCCGGCGGGTGGGGCCCGACGTGCCGATCGTCATCGCGTTGGACATGCACGCCAACATCGTCGCCGCGACGGCGCGTAACGTCGACGCGATGGTCGCCTATCACACCGCGCCGCACATCGACGCCTACGAGACCGGGGAGAAGGCGGCGGCGATGCTGATGCACATGCTCACCGCTCCGCGCCCGTTGACCATGGGCTTCGCTAAGATCCCTTTCCTGCTGCCGGGTGAGAAGGCGCAGGACACCGTGGGCACGATGGGGGAGATGATGCGCCTCGTCGCCATGTTGGAGGCGCGCCCCGAGATCGTCTCGGCGTCGCTGATGAACGGGCACTGCTGGGCCGACGTCCCCGACATCGGCGTGGCGGCGGTTGTGGTCACACTCGATGATGCGGCCCTCGCGCAGCGTGAGGCCGAGCGCCTCGCCGCCACCTTCTGGGCGCGGCGGGCCGACTTCGACTTCGGTACC
>JAXGUU010000557.1:0-2060 GCA_040774145.1 Anaerolineae bacterium | reverse complement strand
GGGATGGGCGGGTCGGCTACCCGCCCCACATGGCGTGTAGGTCAGGTGGCTGTCCCGACCTCTGCTCGGTGGCAGGCGGGGATGGGCGGGACGGCTACCCGCCCCACATGTGAGCTCGGTCCCCCCTCTTTACGGGGGCCAGCTCCTGTGGAGGGGGGGTTCGGGGTGGGGGGGCGGCGCGGCCGCGACGTGGTTGGCGAGGTCGGCGACGTCGCCGGCCTTGGTCCAGGCGTCCATGCCGGCCTTCCAGACGAGCGTGTCGCGGCTGATCTCGCCGGCTTGGATCTTCTGCTGGAGCGCGGCGGCGTCAAAGGGGCCGGCCTGTTGGCCACCGATGGCGGCGAAGTAGGAGGCGGCCTGCGGCAGGGGGGGCGGAGCGGCCTGTTGGGCCTGTCCGCCGCCTGGCGGCTGGTGCTGCATCGACTGCCCGAACATCTGGCCGACGGCGGCGCCGAGGCCGACGCCCGCGCCGAGTCCGACGCCGGTGCCTGCGCCACCGCCCTGGTTCTTGGCGGCTTCGACCATCGCCTGGGCACCCTGATACTGCATATAGGCGCCCATGTCACCGATGGCGCCCATGGAGGCGGCGGTGTCGATCGCCTTGGCGGTCTCCTCGGTCGGGGAGATCGACTCGATGTAGAAGGAGTTGAGCGTGACGCCGCGCGAGGCGAACTCCTCAGCGGCCTTGGCGCGGACGCCGGCTGCCAGCTCCTCGACGAAGCCCGCCATCTGGAGGATCGACTTGCCCATCTCACCGATGAGGTCGATCATCTTGGTGAGGATGATGCTGCGGAAGAAGCCCTGGATGTCGCGGGTGCGGTAGAGGTTTTGGGTGCCGACGATCTTGGCAACGAAGAGCTGCGGGTCGGTGATCTGGATGGCGTAGGTGCCGTAGCCGGTCACCCGGGCCATGCGCAGGATCGGATCCATGATCGTGATCGGCTGCGGCGTGCCCCACTTCATATCGGTGAGCTCGCGCGTGGTGACGAAGTAGACCTCGGCCTTGAAGGGGGTCTGGCCCGAGAAGGCCTTACCGATCAGGCCGGTGAGGAGCGGGACGTTGGCGGTGGTGATGGTGTGCCTGCCGGCGCCGAAGGTGTCGAGCGCCTTGCCGTCGCGGAAGAAGATGGCGGCCTGGGACTCGCGCACAATCAGCTGGCTGCCGATGCGGAAGTCGCCCGAGCCACGCTCGGGGAAACGGTGGACGATCTCATCGTGCTTCTCGTCCATAAACTCGATAATGTCGAAAACCCGTGCCATCGCTGGTTACCTCCCTATGACTAGAGTGAATGCCCTTGGCTGACGCTAGAGGGACGTGCCGCGCAGCACGTCGGCCCGCTGATCGAAGGTGGTGTTGGCCTCGCGGCCCAGGTCGCGGATGACGAGGACCAGGGCGCGGGCATCCTCGCCCTCGATACCCTCTCTGGCGCGGGCGATCGCGCCCTCGATGCGGTCTGCGTAGCTGACGAGCGCGGCGTCGAACTCGTAGACGCGGTCCAGATCGTCCTCCTTGACGCGGACGGCGTCGAAGAGGCCGCTGTAGCCATAGGGCGCCGTGCGGACGCGGTCGATGAAGGTCTGGATCTGGGTGGCAGCGCTCCCGGTCTCGGTGAGCAGGTTGTACTTGCCGGCGGAGATGAGGTCCGTCTGCAGAGCATCGAGCTGCGTCTTGGCGGTGCGCATGCGCCCCGCAATATGGTCCCGCAGCAGTTTGTCGGCTTCGCGCCGCTGTTCCTTCTCCTTGTACCCCTTGTAACCGGGGATCTTGGCGACAAGCTCCTCCAGGCCGGACATCTCGCGCTTGACGTTGTCGAGCAGACTCATGCTATCCCTCCTACGCTGAACTGAGCTGGGTTCTCATTTGAACGCGCTGACCGATTGGGCAGCATACCGGTCCACATCTACCTACGATTCTAGCACAGAAACGTGGGCGTGTGAACTGCACGTGCCTGTAATCCAGGGCTTATCAATGCTCATACCTGATGGAGCCAAGCTAGCCCGCGATCGGGTCTGGCTGCTGCAGCGCGCTGACCATCAGGCACATAACGGAATGCCAGCTG
>JAXGUU010000556.1:0-2061 GCA_040774145.1 Anaerolineae bacterium | reverse complement strand
CAGCCGCTTCGTGCTGCCGCACTTCATCCGTTTCACCGAGCAGGCGAAATCGCATGGCTATCGGGTGGTCCTCCATTCCTGTGGTGCCATCGAGCGGACGATTCCGGCGCTGATCGACGCGGGCGTCGATGGACTGCATCCGCTGCAGGCCTTGGCCAGGGGGATGGAGGCCGAGATGCTGGCACGCAAGTATGGCGGCGACCTGGTTTTCATTGGGGGCGTCGACACGCAGCGGTTATTGCCCTTTGGCACGCCCGAGCAGGTTCGCGAGGAGGTGCGGCGGCTAAGGGAGGTCTTCGGACCACGTTACGTCGTCTCGCCCAGCCATGAGGCGCTGCTGCCGAACGTCTCGGTGGCGAATCTACTGGCGATGGCCGACGCTGCCAAGGAACTCTAGATGCACGATGGCCGACGCACGCTACTTGACCTTTCTGGGGAAAGGGCCGGGGCAGATCGCCCACTGGGAGCACTGGTCTTGCCCCGACGCTGAGACCGGGAGGATGTCGGGTGGCTACATGATGTGCATCGGCAACCACATCTCCTGGAACGTCCCGCCGGAGGCCATCAAGAGGTATCTGGATCTGTCCCGGGCGCTAGCGAGGCGATAGGCTGTCCGCTCTCGGCTGCGTGCATATACGCTCTCGGCGAGAGGCCCATGTGCCGGCTGAAGACGGATGAGAAGTAAGAGGGGTCGTTGAAGCCGCTTTCCAGGGCGACCTCGGTGATCGACCGATCGCTATGCTCAAGCATCGCTCGGGCTTTCGCGACGCGAACCTTCTGCAGGTAACGCATCGGCGTGAGGCCCGTGGTGTTGTTGAACTGCCGTATCAGGCTGCGCTTGGAGACGCTGGCGACGTCAGCGAGCGTCTCAAGGGTCAGGGGGTCAGGATAGTGGCGGTTCATATAGCCGATGGCACGCGCGACCGGCATCACGCGAGTCGCCGGGCCTGTGTCGACCGAGAAGAGGCGACAGTAGAAGAGCAAGAGCTCGATGAAGAGGTTCTCGATCATGATCCGTCGACCCTCGTAACCGCCCTCCCACTCCTGCTCCAGGCGCCTCACCAGCGACATAGCCTGGAAGATCTGGTCGGGTGAGAGCGTCAATCGTCCGGCGAACCCTCGGACCGAACGGTAATAGGGCTCAAGGTAGATCAAGCCGTGAAAGCCGGGGATCAGCTCCAGCTCCTCCTGATAGCGGAAGAACATCTGCTCTTTGAAAAGGATGTTGTAGATCGTCAAGTCATCGGTGTCGGCATAGCCATGCGGCGTGTAGGGAGGGATGACGAAGACGTCGCCGACGGTGATGGGGCAGCATTCCGATTGGATTCTATGGGTGCCGCTGCCCCCCACGACCATCACCAGTTCGATGAAGGTGTGCATATGGGGACCCAGGTCCGGCTGCTGCGTCCGGCGGACAGAGAGGGGGATCCCGGGTTCCGGGAAGAAAGAATCGTTGAGTATGTCGTGTGACGTCATAGCGTCATTATAGAGTGTTGGAATGAGTTGGCAATTTCGTCCTAGATATGGGCGCTATTCTTAATGAAATTGTCCTAATCGTATGATAAGCTTGGTAGTTGACGGATGTTGATCATCAGGAGGGAGACCATGCCATCAGGGAGACGCAAACCACCGAATATCGTGTTCTTTGGAATTGACTCGTTGCTCGCCACGCATATGAGTGCCTATGGCTATCCACGCTTGACGACGCCGCACATGGATGCCTTTGCGCGCGAGGGGACGCTCTTCGAGCGCTATTATAGCCCGCACATCCCGACAACCAGCGGCTATGCCAATATGCTGACCGGGATGGACGTCTTCAGCACGCAGGTCGTGGCGCTGCGTCACAAAGGGCCGCTGCGCTCTGAGGTCGCGACGCTGCCGGAGATCCTGCGGGATACGGCAGGCTACACGAGCACGTGTATCGGCTTTGAGGGCAATCCCGCCTCACGGGGCTTCGACACCTACCTTCAGTACAGCGGGTGGGGACCGGGCGAGGACGGGCGCGCGCACAAGGCCGAGAACCTGAACGTCGTTGCCTTACCCGAACTCGACCGCTTGCTG
>JAXGUU010000555.1:0-2075 GCA_040774145.1 Anaerolineae bacterium | reverse complement strand
TTTTCTGCTGAGTCCGCCGGTGGCCATCGCGGTGTTCCTGTTACTGGCCTACGGTCTTTATCGTCTAGGGGGCGTACTGGCCCCCGATCTCAGTTCGCATCCGTCGGACGACGCTCATCCGGACAAGCATCTGACATATACCGGCGGTGAGACGTTGCCCTCTCCCACGGGCGAGCACTTGGGCTATCGTGCTTTCTACCGGCTGGCGCTGCTCTTCGTGTTGCTCCACGTCGCCGCGTTGGTGCTCTCTACGTTGCCCAGTGACCCGGCTTCGGATCGCTTGGCCGTTCTCTATCTGATTGGGGTGGGTATCGGCGTCTTTGTGCTCACCGAAGGGGGCATTCTATGACAACGCAGGAGATAACGAAGGTCACTCAGCCATCGCGCTTGGGTACGTTGAGGCGCTCGATCGTGCGATGGGCGCGTCGTCGTTCCATCTGGGTCCTGCACTATAACAGCGGTGGGTGTAACGGATGCGACATCGAGATCCTGGATCTGCTCACCCCGCGCTACGATGTGGAGCGGTTGGGCATCCTGAAGGAAGGCTCGCCGCGACACGCCGACGTGTTGCTCTGTACGGGACCGGTGACGCGACAGTCCCGTGCACGCTTAGCTCAGATCCACGCCCAAATGCCCGAGCCGAAGTGGGTGGTCGCTGTGGGCTCGTGCGCAACGTCGGGTGGGGTCTTTCAGGGCGGCATCAACGTGCTTGGAGGTATCGATCAGGTCTTGCCGGTCGACCTCTACATTCCCGGCTGCCCATGTCGTCCGGAAGCGATTATCGATGGGATCGTGAAACTCGTGGAGCTGATACCATGACGGCGCGGAGAGATTCAGTGGTCGATCTACCGCACTACGATGCGGGCGCGATTGAGCAACAGATTGTGCCTGCCCTTCAAGAGGCATTTCCCGATGATATCGAGGACGTGCGGGCGATGCCCGTCGATGAGACGGTGGTGATGGTCAGCATCGCGGGCTTGCGTGAGATCATCGGTCATCTGGTCGAGGTGTTGAATGTACCTCATCTGTCGACCATCACGGGCCAGGAGGTCGATGGGGGGATCGAGTTGCTCTATCACTTCTGGCACGGCTCGGGACTGACGCTGCGCGTGCTGTTGCCCCTCGACGCCCTCCAGATCGCGACGGTGACCGACATCATCCCTGGCGCGGCCTTCTACGAGCGAGAGATCGTGGAGATGCTCGGCGTCACCTTTGTGGGACATCAGGACCCGCTGCGTCTCTTCCTCCCCGACGACTGGGATGGACCGCCGCCGCTACGCAAGGAGAGATCATGAGGAGGATCACCATACCGATCGGGCCCCAGCACCCGCTGCTGAAGGAGCCCGTTTCGTTTCTGTTGGATGTGGAGGGCGAACAGGTCCTGGATAGCGTCCTGCGATTGGGGTACGTGCATCGCGGGATCGAGCGACTGGCGCAGGAGCGCAGCTACGTGCAGATCGTACATCTGGTCGAGCGCGTCTGTGGTATCTGCTCGCACGTTCACACGACGACCTACTGCAAAGCCGTCGAATCTCTGATGGGCCTTGAGGTGCCGGAGCGCGGCGTCTATCTGCGCGCCCTGCTCTGTGAATTGGAGCGCATCCACAGCCATATGCTCTGGTTGGGCGTCCTGGCGATGAATATGGGGTTTGACACGGTCTTCATGTACGCCTGGCGCGATCGTGAGATCGTGCTCGATATGATGGAGGATCTTTCCGGGGGACGCGTATCCCACGCTGTCAATGTCATCGGCGGGGTGCGCATCGACCTGGATGAGGAGCAGCGCAAGGATATGCTGGCGCGTCTCGCGCAGCTCGAGCAGCAGGTGCATAGAGCCAAGAACGTGGTCGAGCACGAACGTAGTTTGAGAGCGCGAACGGAGGGGATCGGTATCCTGACGCCGGAGCAGGTCAAGCAGTATTGTGTGGTGGGGCCTGTGGCGCGTGCGTCGGGGCTGGATATGGACTTGCGCCGTGACATGCCCCACTTACCCTACAGCGAACTCGACTTTGAGGTGATCACGCATGATGCCGGTGATGTATGGGCGCGGACCCTCGTGCGGGTGCTGGAGACGG
>JAXGUU010000554.1:0-2082 GCA_040774145.1 Anaerolineae bacterium | reverse complement strand
CTGCCGGCTGCCGCAGCGAGGACAGGCAGGCGGCGCCTCCCCGATGCGCCGCGCCAGGTGACTGAACCGCCCCTGGCAGACCGCGCAGTAATACTCATAGATCGGCACGCACACATCCTCAAGCTGTAGCGGCAACGTAGGCTCCCAACCGTTGGATGAGAGCCTACGCCGTCGAAAGGTGGAGCGAAGTATACCCGCCTTCGTGGGGTGAGCAAGCGTTCACACGTCGCCGAACGCAGGTCAGGCGAGATGCCACAGCAGTTAGCGGAACTGGGGACGAGATCGAGAGGAACTGCCGCTCTCGCAACAATCGGGATGTGCTTCAGGAACACGATGGACCGGAGAGACCTGCGCCGATCGCTTTCGCTGTCGCGGCGGCGCGCGTGTGGACGCCGAGTTTGTCGAAAATGGCCTTGAGGTGGCGTTTGACCGTGTTCGTGGAGATAACCAACGCGTCGGCAATGTCTTTGTTGGTCTTGCCCTGCGCCAATAAGGCCAGGACCTCGATCTCACGCGCGGTGAGGTCGGCTAGCTTCTGGTCCTCCTGACGCGCCGCACACGCATCCGCCACAGCCTGCAAGAAGAGCCGCCGGTCAAAGGTCTGTTTCTCGACGTAAGAGAACGCGCCATACTCCGCGTAAGCACGCCCAATGTCACCGGTCGCAGCGATGCCGCTCACGACGATGGAAGCCACGCCAAGGTCGCGCGCCGCCTGCAGCACGCGATAGCCATCCAGGTCCGATCCGGCCTCGCGCGACCAGGGAGAGCGCGAGAGTGAGAGATCCACGACGGCCAGGGTCGGCGGCTCGCGTCGCAGGTGTCCTACGGCCTCAGCGTAACTGCTGCACGCGCGGACCTGATAGCCGGCCTCTTCCAGCAGCTCTGAGAGGATCTCGCGCCATCCGGACTCATCTTCGACGATGAGGACCTTGCCGCCAGCAGCGGTGCCGGCGTGACTCGTGCCACGCGCTGCGGGCGCCTGGACTGCGACCCCCCCCTCACGCATGGCCGCGCTCTGCGCGGGCCGTGCGCCCGGGGGTGTGCTCAGAGCCGTCGCCTGCACAGGCGCAAGCGCCAACGCCTGTCCCACCAGCGCACAGAAAGCCCCCCGATCGAAGGTGCCCTTCTCAACGCAACTCAGGGCGCCGTAGTCGGTCAACACGCGGACGGCCAGTTCAACGGTCGCGAACCCTGTCAGCAAGATGGTGGCACAGCCCGGGTCGTGGCGCCGCGCGGCCTCGAGCACCCGCAGCCCATCTTTGTTGGCGGCTTGCCCCTCGCCCAATGCGAGATCGACCACCGCCAGTCGATGGGCCGACTCCCGCAACAAGGCGATCGCTGCGTCGACGTCACCGGCAACATCGACCTCCAGCCCGAACTCATCCAGGATCTCAACGACGATCTGCTGCCAGGCCGGCTCATCCTCGACGACGAGGGCGCGCACCCCACCCTTACCCGGCATAGCCCGCCCCAACGCGCGGCAGCGACAATCTGAAACGCGTCCCGCGGTGCCCATCACTCTCGACCCGCACCGTCCCACCGAGACGTGTCATCAGGGTCTTGACCCACCAGAGGCCAAAGCCAAGGTTACCATTACGCCCCGGCGCCTGTCCAGCAGGGGCAAACTCGAAGATCCGTTCCTGCATCTCGGCTGGGATCCCCGGACCATCATCTTCGACCACCAACTCGACCCACGTCTCATCGGCACGCCCGCGGATCGTGATGGTCCCCTGTCCCTGCATCGCGGTTATGGCGTTCTCGAGAAGATTGCTGAAGACGAAGGTCAAGCTCCGCTGGCTGGCGTTGACCGGCGGCAGGGCCCCCAGGTCCGACAACTCAATCCGGATCGCGTCGGGAAGGTGCAGGGAGGCAAGGGCCGCCCCCACACACCCGGCGACGTCCACCGGGGAAGCGTGAATGGGCCGCAGGTAGATCAGGCTATCCCGCACTGCGTCCATCGCTTCACGCGCACTGCGCTCGATCTCGGCGATATTCGAGGCAAGATAGGCATCGCCCGCCAGCGAGGGAGCACACTTATCCTGAATCGCCTGCACGCGGACGGGGATCGTTCCCACCTTGTTG
>JAXGUU010000553.1:0-2086 GCA_040774145.1 Anaerolineae bacterium | reverse complement strand
AGACGCCCGGCAACCGCGTTGCCGGGCGTCTTGGCAGTCGTCACAAGCAGTGGCACATGCCGCTCAGGGGCGATCCGTGCGGGCGGCTCGCGGCGCGGAGAGCCTGTTCCTGGCAAAGGTCAGGAACTCGCGAAGAGCAGTTTCTGGGGTCTCACTCAGGCGGCTCTCGATGACGGTGAACTCGTCGCCATCGTGAAAGTGCCGCGGGAACGTAGGCACATCGCGCCAGCGAAGGTGGAGAGCGTTATCATGGCGATAGATCGTGCCATCGAGGGCGCGGCGTTCCCAGTGATAGCTATAGCGCCCCGAGAGCTTAGCGAGTACCAGACGTCGATGAAACTGTCGTCTACCAGCAGGATGCGGAGTTCATTCACTTCGATGATCTGCACATCCGCGACGATGTCAGGAAACTCGTCGAGCGCCAGAGCGCACAGTTGGTGGCAGCCCGGAGGGCTCACGAGATAGATCCTAGAAGCTGTAGAAGGCGATCCCGCTTGTATTCCAGGCGATCCAGGCGTTGCAGGTCACGCCAACTCGTGGCCTCCTCGATGGACCCGTCGCGGTACCTGTCCTCCATCTCCTCCACGCTGGTGACGCCATAGCGACCGTGGATCTCTAGCACCTCGGCGCTGATGGTCCTGATCTGCCGTTCCAGCAGCGTGCGCAGGCCTTGTTTGAGGACCTCATCTTCACTGAGTTGCAGCTCCTGGGCTATTGTGGAGAGAAGCTCATCAGCACCTAGGCTCATGGACGTCCTCCGCCGCACACGCGCTTTGCAGGCAACGGCGGGATGGGTAGCCATTTGGAAGTGCTGAGCAGCAGCCAATCCTCAATGACTTCAGACGCGAGCGACACTCCTCGAGCGTCCTGCCGGTAGCCCAGACTCCCCCCAGTTCGGGAACCTCGCCGTAGAAAGGCTCCTCATCCGTGATGATCTCATAGTGGGCACGGTTGAGGGCTTCACGTATGTACTCCGTAAGCATGATCAACTCCTGTCGAACGGCGCCGTTCGGCCCGTTCCTACGTGCACCGCCGGAGCACCGGGGGACGGATCGTCCTACCATTGTGCTGGCGAGATCAGTATAGCAGCGCACCTCTACGCTGTCGACTGCTCACCACGCAGGGCCTGTCCAGAATTCTAGGCGTTCAGCCGGGCGAGCACACCGCTGACCGAGGTCAGGCGCTAACATCGAAGCCCGCCTTCGCGGGCTGAGCTCAAGTCCATGCAGGTGGACTTGGCAGGGCTAGCGCCGGGTTTCAACGCGCGGCGGACGCCCGGTTGCGCGCCGTTCTTCCAGAATTCTGGACACACCGCCTCGCGTATGGGCTGTTCAAGAGAGTAGAGGCCCGCGACGGGACGTCGCCGCCGCGAACGCTCCTTGACGCCCCTTCCGGCTGCGGTATACTGGCCGTCGCTCCATGATGCGATGCTGCCAGCGAACGAGGACCCCGTGACACGACGCTCGACGAACCCCCAACCCACCCAGCGCATGGCGTCGCCCATCCGCCGCATTCTCCTGGCGGTGCTGGCATTCGTGATGCTGTATCTCCTCTATGCCGGCGTCCAGACGTACCGGCATGTGACGTCGCTGCGCGGTCACGCCTCAGTGCTCAAGCACCAGGCGATGGTGAACCCCGGCATCGTGGGCGACGAGCTGCGGGCCGTGCGGAGGGATGTGGCGCGGGTGCGGCGCGACCTGGGGCCGCTGCTGTGGGCGGCGCGAGGGCTCGGGTGGGTGCCCTGGATCGGGCCGACGGTCCGCGCAGGGCCCGACCTGCTCGACGCGGGCGCGCTCTACCTGGATGTCGGCATCGCCGCCTGGGAGGCGGCGGGCGAGCCCCTGGCCCGGGGCATGGCCGATGACCGGGGGCTACAGGAGGTGGCGCCGGCGGTGATCCGTGGTATCGCCGCACATCGTGCGGAACTCGACGCCGCCGTGAGGCAGGCCCGCCGCGCCGCGGGGCTCATCGCCGGCATCGAGGCCGAGCGGTTGCCGGACCGCCTTGGTGTGCCCCTGGCGAGGGTGCAGGGGATCCTCCCACTGGTCACCGCGGGCATCGAGGGGCTGCCGCTCCTGCCGTCGGT
>JAXGUU010000552.1:0-2088 GCA_040774145.1 Anaerolineae bacterium | reverse complement strand
GCTGCGCGCAGTCGCGCAGCCGGCTGGCGCCGGGCCCGGTCGACCTGGGCCATAGCCGACCGCCACCAACACCGGCCCGCGGCCTCGAGCGCCTTCCGTCGCGCGACCACCGCCACGTCGCCGGCAACGGCCCGCGCGAGGTCACGCCGGTCGGTCAGCTCCTGGCGAAAAGCGTAGTAGGCCTCATCGACCAGGGGCTCGGGGCGTTGGTCGAAGAGCGAGAGCTGCGAGGGTTCCGTCGCGGGGACGAACAACACGGCCGGATCGAGCCCGACAGAGCCAAACAGCGGCGCAAGTGCCTCGACATCGGAGACAGGCACGCCCCCGATGAGGTGCGCGCGCACGTCGTGGCGTTCTGCTTCAAGGGGCGGGCTGATGGTCTCTATGGTCACGCGGTTCCATTTCCGACAGGTGATTGATGGCCAACAACGCGCCTGAGTCTAGCGCAAGTCCCACCCCCGGCAAACCCGTCCTCTCCCTTGCGAGGGTTTCCGCACCCTCGCAAGGGTTCTGCACAGTCAACCGCGTCAGCCCCAAGACGTGTCTCGTCAGGGCGTGACGGGCTCCGCGGGCGCTGCCGGCTCAGCCGGGGTCGTCTCGACCGTCGGGTAGATGCCAGGGCCCGGCACGACGATCGTGGGCGAGCTACCCTCGGGTGTGAAGATGATCTTGTCGGTCTCGCGCAGCGCCGAAGCATTGGCGATCAGGGCCTGGATGTAGGCATAGTCGGGGTTGTCGGCATACACGCCGGCCAGCACCACTTCTTCAGCCAGGGCCGCACGCGCCGCCTCGACGGCCGCATCGGCCAGGGCCCGGTTGATCTCCAGATCCTTCTGCGCGGCCAGGAGGTCGTTGGCCTTCGCAGCTTCGATCACCGTGCGCTGAGCGATCAGTTGCGTGCGCTCCAGCTCGGCAAGGATGGTTTTCTGACGCACCTCCTCCTGCTGGCGCGCCAGTTGCACGCGGATAGCGCCCTCTTCACGGGCCTGATCTGCGGCGGCCTGCTCCTTGGCCTTGATCGCGTCCTGCTGCGCGAGCTCGGTGTCCAGGCGGCTTTTGGTGATCGCGTCGAGGCTGGCCTGCGCCTCGGCGGAGAGCACGACGTTGGGCACCGCCACGTTTTTGATTTCGAGCCCGAGGTTGGCTGCCAACTCACTCAGCCGCTCATCGATGCACAGGAGCAGCACATCGCGCGACGCGCCGATCACGCTCTCGTTGAACGTACGATCACCCACACAGGACTTCATCGCCTGCAACGCCAGGTCGTTCACGCGGTTGCGGAGGGCATCGTCGCTGAGGTAGAGCCCCTGATACGAGGGCCAGAGCTCGCGTAACCGCTCAGCCTGCGCCACGCCCGGGCGGAATGCATCACCACTCACCAACAGGCCGACCCGCTGCCGGTCCTTCGTGATCACCTCAGGGTCCTCGACCGAGAAGGACACCGCTTCGCTGGAGACCTTCTTGAGGTCAGCGAAAATCGCAACGTCGCTGTAGACCCCAGGCCCCACGACCTCATAGATCCGGCCGCCGCGGAAGCGGACGCCGACCTCCTGCTGCTCAACACGCACAAGGAAATACGAGTGCTGGTTGAAGATCGAAGCCACCACCAGCAGTCCCGCAATCACCAGCGCTACCGTACCCAACCGTCGAACCGTGTCACGTGTCACGTGAGCCTCCTCTTCCAGTTCGTAGTACTATGTTCATGCCACGGAAGGATTATGGCTGCTCAGGGCTGGAAATCAAGGCGCGTGCGACACAAAAAGCGGTGCCGGGGGAACCGGACGCTCCAACGTCCAGCTCCCCCGGCACCAGGAAGTCACACTTTGTGCTAATCGTCCTTTGGCCCCGCGTGGGGCGGCGGGCCTGGCCGTTCGTCGTCACCCCGCCACTTTGGGCCGGCGTGCGGTGGAGGCCCTGGCTCGTCGTCCGGTCCCTCAACGGCGTCGCCCTGGCCAAACCGGCCCTGGCCATCGTCGCGGACGCGCGACGGACCGATCAGGCCGAGAGCCTGCCGGATCTCTCCCCATCCAAGGCCATCCTCCAGCTGCTGGTGCAGCACGTAGGACCAACGCTCCCCGGTCGCCTCGG
>JAXGUU010000551.1:0-2100 GCA_040774145.1 Anaerolineae bacterium | reverse complement strand
GTCGTACTATACGGCTTCAGCATCCTCGGGGAGGTGATGAACGAGGCGGTCTTCCCCGCGTTTCAGGCCGAGTGGGAGGCGCGCACCGGCGAGCGAGTTGAGCTCATCTCAGCCTTCTCCGGCTCGGGCACGATCACCAACCAGATGATCCTCGGCGTCCCTGCCGAAGTGGCGATCCTCTCGCTGGAGCTTGACGCCCTGCGCCTCGTGGAGGGCGGCGTGCTGCCCGGGCCCACCTGGCGCGACCTGCCCTACGGCGGCGTGCTCAACCGCACGCCTTTCATCATTCTGGTCCGCCCACAGAACCCGCGTGCGATTCGAGACTTCGCCGATCTGGCACGGCCCGGCATCGGCGTGGTCCACCCCGACCCATTGACCTCGGGAGGCGCGCAGTGGGCGCTCCTCTCCGAGTACCACTCGGTCCGTATGCTTGGGGGAACGGAGGCTGAGGCCTTTCAACAACTGAACGCCATCTGGCACAATGTCGTGGCACAGGCCGCGTCGGCCCGCGCGGTCAGGACCCAGTTCGAGAGCGGCTTCGGCGACGCGCTCATCACCTATGAGCAGGAGGTGCTCAGCGACCGTTGGCGGGGGCGCCTCGAGGGCGAGATCGTCTACCCGCAGAGCACAGTCTTCAGCGAGCACATCGTCGTGGTGCTGGACCGTAACATCGCGCCCGACCAGCGCGAGCTGGTGGACGCTTTCGTGGCCTTCCTATGGAGCGAGACGGCGCAGCGGATCTACGTGGACTACGGGTTCCGCAGCGTGCACGAGGAGTTCAACGCCGCCAACCTCGACTTCGGCGATATCCCCTACCCCTTCACCGTGGGCGACTTGGGCGGCTGGGTGCAGGCCAAAGAGACCATTGTGGACGGTATCTGGCGCGACCGAGTGCTACCGGAGGTGGGAAAATGAGTAGATCAAACGCGAGGCCCCGCTCCGGCGCGACCACCGGACTACCTGTGGCGCTCCTACTAGCGGTGTTGTTGCCTCTGCTCCTGATGCCCCTGGCGTCCATCTTCGTCTTCGCGGGCCGCGACGGCCTACGCGGCTTCGTACAGACGCTGACCCAGCCCGACGCGCAGTTCGCGCTGCGCTTCTCATTGCTCATCGCCTTGGGCACCGCGCTGCTCAACGGCGTGCTGGGCACCTTCGCGGCCTACGTGCTCTCCAAGTATCGCTTCCGCGGGCGCGAGACGCTTAACGTCGTGGTCAACCTGCCCGTCGCCATCCCCACGGTCGTCGTGGGCACCTCCCTGCTCCTCCTCTGGGGACCGATCGGGCTCCTGGGGCAGTTCCTTGACCCCCTGGGCATTCAGCCGATGTTTGCGCCCGCCGGCGTGCTGCTGGCGCACCTCTTCGTCACCTTCCCCTACATGCTGGGCGCGGTCAAGCCGGTGCTCGACGAGCTGGAGGTGACCTACGAGGAAGCTGCCTACACCATCGGGGCCAACCGCTGGCAGACCTTCGTCCACATCATCCTCCCGGCCCTGCGGGGCGGGCTCTTCTCAGGGCTGCTGCTGACCTTCGCCCACTCGCTCGGCGAGTTCGGGGCCACGGTGATGGTCAGCGGCAACCTGCGGCTGCGCACCCAGACCGCGCCGCTCTTCATCTTCGCGCAGTTTGAGGCGGGCAACATCGAGGCCGCCAACGCGGTCGCAGCGGTGCTGGCCCTGCTCTCGTTCACCATTTTCATGCTCCTGCAGCGCTTCACCCAACAGCGCAACGAAAGGAGGAGCTGATGTCGATCGTCTTGAGTGACCTCACGGCCCGCTATGGCGACGACATCGTCGTCAACCGCGTCTCCCTGGAGATCCAGGATGGCGAGCTCTTCGTGCTGCTGGGCGGCAGTGGCAGCGGCAAGAGCACCATCCTGCGCATGATCGCCGGCCTCACGCCCCCAGCCGGGGGCCGGATCGAGCTCGGCGGGCGCGACGTCACCCACCTTAGGCCCCAGGCACGCGGGGTGGGCTTCGTCTTCCAGAACTACTCGATCTTCCGCCATATGACCGTGGCACAGAACGTGGCTTTCGGGCTGCGCATTCGGCGCGTCCCACAGACCGACCAGGTGCGGCGTGTCGCGGAGCTGCTCGTGCTGAT
>JAXGUU010000550.1:0-2117 GCA_040774145.1 Anaerolineae bacterium | reverse complement strand
GAGACCGCCAGATCGAAGTCCGCCCGTCGCCCCACCCCAACCGGCGTGCAGACGACGACCGCTGCCACGCCCGCCGCTCCGGCTCGCACCAGCTCAGGCCCCATCAGCGCCACGACGTCCTCGACGTCGGCGTGCCCCACCGCGGGATCATCCGCGCCGCGCATATCGACGAAGATGTGCTCGTGCGGCAACAGAATCCCCGGACCCAGGTCGTCCAACGTCAACGGACCGTACGTCGTCATCAGCCTAGCCACCGTTCACCCCCTGCTCCGACCGTCGTGTATGCAGCACAATCGCCCCGAAGACCACCGAGGCCAGCACCAGCGAGCCCATGATCGCCGTGATCGTGACCCCCGGTCCGGTACGCTCAAACAGCTGCCCGATCACGTACGGGATCACCATCCCACCCAGGCTCCCACCGATGAAGAAGAAGCTCGTGATGCGTCCCGTGATCGCCAGGTGGCGCTCCGCCAGCGAGAGGCAGGTCGGGAAGATCGAGGCCATGAAGAGTCCCGCCCCAAAGGTGCCGACCCACGCCGCCCACGCGCCGTCCGGGAAGATCATCAAGACTGCCGTGCTCACCAGGCATCCCACCAGGTCACCGAAGAGCACCTGCCGCGGCGAATAGCGTGCCGCCAGCGGGATCGAGAGCAGCCGCCCCACCGTGAGCGCGCCCCAGAAGGCCGACGCCAGATAGGCCGCCGTCGCCGCCCCACCCAACCCCGTGCTCTCAGCATAGGCCGCGATCCAACTCCCGTAGCTGCCCTCCGCCCCCACGTAGAGGAAGAAGAAGAGCGCCAGCAGGCCCACCAACCGCACATCCTTCCGCGTCCCGCGCACCACCCCGTCCTCTGAGGTGCCTTCGAGGTGTGCCTCCGCGGAGGGGCTCGGCAGGCGCAACATCCAGATCGCCACCGGCACCATCAGCGCCGCCAGCACCCAATAAGCCGGCTCGAACCGCCCGGCCCACAGCACCGACTGGGCCACGATGATCGGCGCGATGAAGGCCCCCACCCCGAAGAAGAAGTGCATCGCATTCATATAGGGATCCACCGCGTCCCCGTGCACCCACACCAGGAGCGTGTTGCCCCCAACGTCGAGCGTGCCCTGGGCCATCCCCAGCAGGAAGAGCAGCACCACCAGGAGCCACAGCACCTGCGACAACGGGATCACCACCAGCAGCCCCGCGATGATCACCAACACCCCCGAGATCACCGGATGCCCCCTGACCCGGTCATAGAGCCGTCCACCCACCGCCGAGCCCAGCAGGTACCCGAACCCGCGCGCCGTCAGCGCATAGCTGATCTGCCGCAAGTCCACGCCCACCTTCGTCGCCAGATCGGTCAACGTCGGCCCCAACGAAGCATAGGCCAACCCCAACGCCACAAAGGCGACGAAATAGCCGATCGTCGTCTTCTGCAATCCCCTGGGCATCGCCAGGTTCTGACTCATTGATGATGCCATCCGTTGAACTCCTTAGGGCAAGGGTACACCGCATCGTGCCATACAGAAGATACCGCCATCTCGGCAGAGCGCCAGGAGCGCCCACCCTCGGCTTGTCATCTGCGGTCTTTATTGTATGATTTTGGTGAGGTTCGTCGTACGCTCTGACCAGACCGCATTCATCCATCACCTTCGGACCCGAAACTGTAACGAATTCTATACACTTCAGACACACAACGTATGGTTTTGGTAAGAAGAACCGTCCTATACTATAGGAGTCTGACGTGACGACCGACGACGAAGCCCTGTTGGCACGTGCGCGGTCGAACGATACGCAGGCCCTCGGGGCGTTGTACGACGCCTATGCCGGTCGCATCTACGGCTATCTCTACCGGCGTGTCAGTAGCGCCCAGGTGGCCGAGGATCTGACGGCCGATGTCTTTGTCAAGGTATTGGAAGCGCTGGAATCCGGACGGCCCTGGCATACGTCGTTTCGAGCGTGGCTCTATCGCATCGCGCACAACGTCGTCGTCGACTGGTACCGAGTGCAGGGCCACGTGGAGCGGGAGCCACTCGACGGGCACGAGGCGCAGGCCGGTGAGGGCGAGAGCGGTACACCCGACGTCTGGGCCCATCGGGACCTTCACCAGGCGCTGCTCACGCTGACCGAGCAG
>JAXGUU010000549.1:0-2159 GCA_040774145.1 Anaerolineae bacterium | reverse complement strand
GGAAGGGACATCGCCGCTCTCTTCCGGGTTGCTTGTCCTAATCTTTCATCCGCCCGGTTGGCAGAGCACCTTGGCGATCGCGGTCTCTTCACCTTGCGCATCGACGATGCCGAAGGAGCCCTTGTAGTCCCAGTTCGCCCATGCGATGTCGTTGGCCTCGAGAACCGCCAGCATGTCACGATACCAGGCCAGACGCAACGGCTCCGGCGTGCGCTCGTAGCACCCGAACTCACCACAGTAGAGCTGCAGGCCTCGCGCATGGGCCACGGCGAGCGGCAGGGTGAGGTTTCGGGCGGTCGTCTCACGGCTGAAGGGCTCGTTCCAGCCGTTGACCTCGATGGCCTCCCGCAACGCGTCGTCCAGTCCCGCCAGCTCCGCATCCGCGATGGGCCGGCCCGGATAGTGAATCGGTCCTGTATAACTCCCGCCAACCGCCCACCAGCTCGCTGTGTAGTGCGTCACGAACATCGGCAAGTAGTAGTGGAAGGTCAGGATCGTATCGTCATCCTCGGGGACCCTCAGTTGACCGAACGTCTGATGCTGGTTGAACCAGTTGGAGCCCAGTACGATCATGCGCTCGGGCTCCCGATCGCGGATCGCCCGATAGGCCGCCATCGCCACGCGATTCCAATCGTCCGGGTCACGGGCAACGGGCTCGTTCAGCAGCTCATAGGCCACCAGGTCGGTCGAGCGCCAGTCCAGATGGTCAGCGATCTGCAGCCACAGATCAACGAAGCGAGCTTCCTCCTCAGGATCCGTATAGAGCAGCGGATCGTACTCATCCAGGAAGTGATGGGAGCGCAGGATGTGAAGATCGACCACCACGCGCAGTCCCGCATCGTCGCACCAGTCCAGCGCCGAGTCGAGGAGCTCGAAAGCTTCGGGATCCTTGTCGCCGGAGGCATCGAAAAGCTGCTCCTCATCAACCGGCAGCCGAATGTGATTGAAGCACCCGCCCCCCATCCCGGCGATACGCTGCACATCACGCTCGGTGAAAAAGGCTTCTCGCTCTCGCCCGCGCCGTTGACTCTGACTCAGCCAATGCGAGATATTGGTCCCGCGCCGTATCGTAAACGCCATGCCGTGCTTTCCTCCTCTGTAGTTACACTACCACCGGCTCGATACCCAGGAACTTGCACGCCTGCAGAAGCGGCTGGGTGAAGTCCCCGTGAATCATGCTGGCGTGGTGGACAAAGCCCTCCTCGACCAACGTCCGGTAGAGGCGATCGTGATCCTCCACCTCGACCCACGACCAGGTACCCGCCAGCGTCTCATCGCTGGGCACGATCTCACCGGTCGTGATCAGCATCTTCCACTCATTGTCGTACTCGGCCAACCGGCAGAAAGTGACGGTCCCCGGCTGGAGCTGGAACTGGCTCAGGCCCTCGGTCGTGTCGCCCTCCACCAGCGGCAGTTCCCCGGTCATATCGCGGCGCGAGCGCAGCGCGGTCTTGCCGTCCTCGCAGGCCAGGCAGGTGGGCGCATTGCCGCAGTGCCACGCCAGCAGCTGATTCGGCTGCTCGCGATGGCGGATCGTCCAATCGATGAAGTGCGGGACGGTCTGTCCAAGCGCCGCCTGATAGCACACTAACATCGAGAGCGCGCCCAGGATATCGGCCTCGCAGGCGGTCAGCATCCGCTTGCCGGTGAGCCGACCGTAGGTTGTGCAGACCGAGATGCCCATCAAGCGTCCGATCGAGGGCCAGCACTGCATCGCCATGGCCGAGAGGCCGTTCTTCTGCCAAAACTCGGTCAGCGCCACCTCCAACTTGGAGGCGTTAACCAGATAGTGTTCCGACACGGTGATCTCGTCGTAGGAGGCCCTGAAGTCGGCGATCACGTCGAGCACCGCCGGGTCATCATCAGCCAGGGCCAGGGCGCGGTCGACGATGTCGGACAGATTCGTGTAGATCATGTTCTGACCGAAGGCCTGGATCATCGCGACCTCGTCATAGCCCACCGTCTCGAAGGTCCCCGGGCGCACGCCCACCTGTCCGATGCGCGCCCCCTTCATCCCTTTGGTCACGGCAACGGCGCGCACGAAGGCCTCGACCTCGGGTAAGAACTCGGGCTCGTCCGGGAAAAAGAGCCCTGCGTACCGGAAGGCGATCTTGCGACGGTAGAGGCCCGAGGCCATCGAGAGATTGCCGCAGTAGGAG
>JAXGUU010000548.1:0-2160 GCA_040774145.1 Anaerolineae bacterium | reverse complement strand
CGAAGATAATCGTACCTCTCTCAAGAAAGGAGACGGCTTGACTCCGGTAACATTATCGTTCGACCGAACCGTAGCCCTTCGGTAACATTATCATTTGGTTTGACACGGCCCTCGCCCTGCGCCGAACTGCCTTGAATCCCATACATGCTATAATCGTAAGCTATGCAGATCATCCTGACGCACGAGAACGCGGATTTCGACGCCATCGCCAGCCTGCTGGCAGCGCACAAGCTCTATGCCGGCGCAAAACCGGTTTTACCGCGGCGCGTCAACCGCAACGTGCAGGCCTTTCTCTCCCTCTACGGTCCCGGCTTCCCCTTCATCAGCCACGACGACCTACCTCGGGGACAGCACGTAAAGCGTGTGATCCTCGTCGATACGGCCAAGCTCACCTTCGTCCGCGGGATGGGTCAGGAGATCAGCCAGGTGACGGTGATCGACCATCACGTCCCACCGGATGAGATCCCTGAGGGCTGGCAATTCCAGGGGGAGCCGCTGGGCGCCAACACAACGCTCCTCGTCGAGGCGATCTCGACGCGTCTGATCCCGATTTCGCCCGCCGAGGCCACGCTGATGCTCGCCGGTATCTATGAGGATACGGGCAGTTTCACCTACGCCTCAGCGACACCCCGCGACCTGCGCGCCGCGGCGTGGTTGATCGATCAGGGGGCCGACCTCGAAGTCGCCACCGAGTTCTTGGAGCACCCGCTTACGCCGGCCCAACAGCGCATCTATGAGGGGCTCAAGGACCATATGGAAACGCTGACGATCGACGGTCATCCGGTGATCCTCAGTTGGGCCGACTCCCCACCCGATACCGAGGAGGAGATCTCCACACTGGCCCACAAACTTCGCAATCTGCTCGATCCCAGCGCGCTCTTCATCATGGTGCAGATCGGGGACAACGTACAGATAGTCGCGCGCAGCGCCACGGATGACATCAACGTCGCTACAGTCGCCGACCGCTTCGGCGGCGGGGGCCACGATCGGGCTGCCGCAGCCTTGGTCCGTGACCGGACCGCCCAGTCGCTCGCCGACGAGCTGCGCGAGCTGCTGCCGGGCTACGTTCAGCCGCGCGTCAAGGTGCGCGACCTGATGTCCTACGGGGTGCGCACGGTCGCCCCGGATGATCCCATCGAGAAGGTCGCTCAGCAGATGCTGCAGACGGGTCACGAGGGCTTCCCGGTGGTCGATCCTCAGGAGGGCGTGGTGGGGCTGGTGACGCGCAATGCCGTCGATCGTGGCGTGCAACACCGACTCGAGCGCGAGCCGGTCCATCGCATCATGAGGCCCGGTTCGGTCACCGTCTCACCCGGCGACTCGGTCGAGCACGTCAGGGCGCAGATGATCCAGAGCGGCTGGGGCCAGATCCCCGTCGCCGCCAACGGACAGATCATCGGTGTGGTCACCCGCACCGATATGATTCGCCTCCAGCCCTCTGCTCAGACGTCGGAGCGGCAGCGCATCGCCCATCTGATGGCGCAGGCCATCCCGGCGCCGCTGTTGGCCCTGATCCGGCGCATCGGCGCCGAGGCCGCAGACACCGGCTATGTGATCTACTTCGTGGGCGGTATCGTCCGCGACTTGCTGTTGGGACAGGCCTTGGTCGATGTCGATCTCGTTGTGGAGGGCGACGCGATCCACCTGGGACGCACGATGGCTCGCCACTATGGGGGCGAGATCCGCAGCCACAGCCGCTTCGGGACGGTCAAGTGGCTGCTGCCGGAGGACATCTGGCAGCGAATCACGGCGGAGGACGACGACCGCGTGCCGGACGCTGTGAGGGGGCACCTGCCCGACTTCATCGACCTTGTCACCGCACGCACCGAGTTCTATGAGCACCCCACCGCGCTGCCCCTGGTGGCGCAGAGTTCCATCCAACAGGATCTGCACAGGCGCGACTTCACCATCAACACGCTGGCGATCCGGCTCGATCCGCAGCGCTGGGGCGACTTGCTCGACTTCTTCGGTGGTCGCGCCGACCTCGATGCGGGCATCCTCCGCGTGCTGCACAGCCTGAGCTTCGTCGATGACCCGACCCGCATCCTGCGAGCGGCGCGCTTTGAAGCCCGACTGGGCTTCCGCCTCGATCAGCGCAGCGAGTCGCTGATCGGCGACGCACTCCCCCTGTTGGATCGCGTCACCGGCGAGCGGATCCGG
>JAXGUU010000547.1:0-2187 GCA_040774145.1 Anaerolineae bacterium | reverse complement strand
TGCGATCTTGCCGTCCTCCACCTGATAGTGATGGATGAGCGGTCCCCGAGGCGCCTCCACCAATCCGTAGCCCTCGCCGTCGCACGGCGTGTGGGGCACCTCCGTCATCTCACCGTCCAGCGGTTCGGCGAGAAGCTCCATCGCCCGTTCGATCGCGTAGACCAACTCAACACCCCGCGCCAGATCGAAGAGCATCAGCGCGTGGGCAGGCCTGCCGAAGGCATCCCGGAACGAGCGGAGATAACTATCGGCCCGAGGCGTGCCTAATCGCTCGACCAGGTTGATGCGCGCCAGACTATTGGCGCGCAGAACCTGGCCCTGATGGCTCGTCTGCTTAGCATAGCTGTACTCGGTCTCCTCGACCGTCAAGAACCGGCGATAGTCGCGTGCTTCGAAGACCGAACAGACCTCATCGCCGTCGCAGCCCAACACGCGCACCATATCGCCATAGTAGTTCGGATGATCGGGGCCGATCGCCGAGATGTAGCAGGCGGGTGCATCGTCGCCCCAAGAGCCCAGCCGCTCCCCCATCGCCAGCGAGGCCTCCCAATAGGCGTCGACCAGCTCACACGCGACCGGCAGCGCCCATGCCAGCTCCGAGAGCATCTTCGCACCGGCTTCCCTGTCGATGCCCGACGTGACCCCGCCCACCACGGCCTTCACCGGATGGATGAACTGCCCACCTGCTAGGGTGATCAGGTGAGTGCCCACCTGACGCACCTGAAGCGCGCGCGTTGCGAGATCCGCCGTCACGTCATCCGCCACATCATAGAGACTGGCGACATCGTACCGATCGGGCAAGGTGAAGATAAAGAGTGAGGTCGCCTGATTCTGCAGCAGCTGCCCCAGGATCAGGAGCTCGCGGATCTGCAGCGCCAGGGGCGGCGGCGTCACGCCATAGATGTTCTCCAGCGTCTTCACCGCCGCGACGTGGTGCGCCGTCGAACAGACCCCACAGATTCGGGGCACAATGACCGGCATCTGATCGGCCGGCCCACCCTTGACCAGGTACTCAAACCCACGATACTCGGTGGCTTGAAAGTGCGCCGAGACCACATCACCCCCACGCACCTCGATCACCACCCGCGCGTGCCCCTCGATGCGGCTCAACGGAAAGGTCAGCGTCGTCATCTCACAGCACCTTGTCTTTGGACCGCACCACGCGTTGCCCGCCCGCGTAGTCGGAGAACTGGAAGAGGAAAAGGGCCAACTGCGGCGATCGTAGCGCCGCGTCGATCTCCTCCTCAGCGATGTCGGTCATCGAGGCGAAAACTCGCTTGATGCTCTTGAACCACACGTCGGACTCCTTCTCGATGAAGGCGTCAGAGGGTCCGCGGCAGCCGACGCACGGATGCCCGGCACGCGGACACGGCGCCCGACAACCCCCGCGCGTTGACGAGCCCACGCAGAGGTAGCCTTGGTTGATCAGGCAGATGTCGGGAAGGACGTGACCCTGTTGGAAGCCCACGAGTTGCTCCGGTCGCATATCGCGGAGCTTGGTCCGACCGCACTCTTGACAAACGACCTTGCTCGCCTCGAAGGACGGATCGTCCTCGAGCACCGCCATGAAGAGCTCCGATGTCGGCGGACAGCCCGGCAGGTAGAGATCAACACCGACGTAGGCGTCGACGGGATGGCACTTGGGCAGCAGGCGCGGCACCTCGTGCCGCTCCGCCTGGGCAAGGAAGATCTCGCGCACCTCGTCGCGATCTCCCAAGTTGGCCACCCCCCCGGAGATCGCACAGGTCCCCACGGCGACCACCTTCTCTGCACACTTGACAGCCCTTCGGAGCTTGTAGAGATCCTCATCGGTGCGCACGCCGCCGCTGATCAGTAGGATCTCTACCTCCGGCACGTCATAGCTCGACACCACCAAGGGCATATAGACGAGCCGGAAGCGGTCGATCCAGGCATCCGCGTTGATCAACGAGACCTCACATCCGGCACATCCGGAGAGCTGCAACACCGCAAATCGTCTCATCGCCCCTCCTGTTCCGATCGTGAGTGTAGCCCAATTCGTCCATTGTCGCAAACCATCGAAGCTGTGGGCTTTCGAAGTAGGTACAGTGGCGAAATCAACCCCAGGGGTGCAGAGTGATGAGGCAGTAGCGCGGAAGGGGGAGAACATGGCGTCATCTCTAGGATAGGAGGTGACCCATGGTGAACGCGACCGAAGAGGAGCGGGTC
>JAXGUU010000546.1:0-2196 GCA_040774145.1 Anaerolineae bacterium | reverse complement strand
TCGAACGGCTTTTCGCCTGGCTGCAGAACTACCGGCGCTTGGTGGTGCGCTACGAGCGGCATGCCGAGAACTACCTCGCTTTCGCCCAGTTGGGCTGCATCATCATTCTGCTGAAACACTGTTTTTGAGATGAGTTCTAGTCTCGTCTGTGACACCTCTATCTTGCAGTACCTGTACCAACTGGAGCTGCTGCACATCCTTCCTGCATTGGCGAACGATGTGATCATCCCACCTGCCGTCGTGGACGAGTTAGCTGCCGGTACCGAACTTGGCCTGAGTTTGCCTGACGTGGGCAACCTGGCCTGGATAGCAGTTCGCCGGCCCGCGGGCGCGACCGCACTGCCGTTGATAAGTGACCTCGGTCCTGGCGAATCGGTCACACAGCACGCCCAGCATAGATAGCATCACCTCATACGATCATAAGGAGAAGACACGATGCCATTCAATGTAAAGAAACGCGGAAAGCTGACCTACTACTACACCGGCGACCGCCCGGTCCTCTCGGCGCTTGTCACCGAGGAGCTGCCTGACGGCGACCTGAAGATCTCGTTTGCCGGACTGACCGGCGGCTACTCGGCCAAGGGCGTGCTGGGACTCGACGAGCTGGTCACGATGGAGCCCAAGGAGGAGATCCCGCTGGTCTTCAAGAGCTGGGAACTCTGGCTGCAGGAGGCCGGTATCTGCGACTCGCTCAGAGACGTCGACTTCATCGAGGTCCACGCCTTCGGCTGCCAGCCCAAGTCACCGAACCCACTGGTCGACCCCTTGGGCTATGCGGCGGAGCTCGACCGGCTCCGGGCGGCGTACGCGGAGGCTTACCGGAACTTCTTCGCGGAATACCTCCCCGATAATGGCGTGCCCGCCCGCTTCACCGTCCACCTCGTCGACGTGCCGGACAAAGCCGCTTCCTACGAGTTCTACGGCACCGCCCTCTACCAGAAGGCGCTCCAGGAGAAGTAAGTCCTACCCCCTTGAGGGAGATTGGGGAGAGGACGGCAGCCCCGGCAGCTACGTCGCTCGTAAGCGAGCGGCGGCGTTCGCTTGTGCGCCCTGCCATCGGAGACAAGCTCGAAGCCACACACTATGACCGGGAGATCCAGTTGAACACACAGACCCAAGACCCAGACACACCCTTCGATCTGCTCCTCAAGGGCGGGCACGTCATCGATCCCGCCAACAACATCGATGGCCCCCGCGATGTCGCCATCCGCGGCGGTAAGATCGCCGAGGTGACAGAGGACATCGCGCCCGGCACCGCCACGACCGTCGCAGACGTCACAGGGCACCTCGTGACACCGGGCTTGCTCGACATCCATACCCACGTCTACCCCTTCGTGCCCACCGACGCGGCCTACGTTGGTGGGATGAATGCCGACGCCCACCTGCTCGCGTCGGGCGTGACAACCACGGTGGATGTCGGGACCGTCGGCTGGAAGGACTTCCCCGCCTTCAAGGCGCACTATATCGACCGTGCCAAGGTACGCATCCTTGCATTGCTGAACATCGCCGCAGGCGGCATGGTCAACGCCGCCTCGGAGCAGGACGTCAACGCGATGGAGCCGGGTATCGTCGCCGCGATCGCGCAGACCTATCCCGACGTCATCGTGGGCATCAAAACGGCCCACTACCGGACAAAGGCCCCGTGGGATGCCGAGCATCCGCCCTGGGCCTCGGTCGATCGGGCGCTGGATGCGGGCAGCTTGTGCCAAATGCCGATTATGGTCGACTTCTGGCCCCGCCCGCCGGAGCGCTCCTACCCCGACCTGATCCTCAAGAAGCTCCGCCCGGGCGACATCCACACCCACGTCTTTGCCCAGCAATTCCCCGTCATCGACGAGCACGGCAAGGTCTATGACCACATGCGCCAAGCCCGTGAGAGAGGCGTCATCTTCGATCTGGGCCACGGTGCGGGCAGCTTCTGGTTCCGCAACGCCGTGCCCGCCCTGCGCGATGGCTTCCCACCCGACTCGATCAGCACCGACCTGCACATGGCCAACATCAACGGTCCGGTGGTCAGCATGCTCACCACCATGTCGAAGTATCTGAGCATGGGCATGCCGCTCCAGGAGGTGATCCTGCGCTCCACCGTCACGCCGGCACGCGAGATCCGGCGCCCGGAGCTGGGCACGCTCAGCGTGGGCGCCGAGGCCGACGTCGCGGTGTTGAAGCACCTCACAGGCACCTTCGGCTACACCG
>JAXGUU010000545.1:0-2197 GCA_040774145.1 Anaerolineae bacterium | reverse complement strand
CTGCCGGGCTATTGGTGGTTGATCGTCCACGTCGATGCCGATCTGCCCATCGTGGGGGAGCCAGCCCTGAGCTTCGTGCCCGAGCCGGTGCCCGTGCGCGATCTTGCAGAAATCCTGCCGGCGGCGGTCACGCTGCAGGTGCCGCAGGCCTTTGCCGAAGCCGTAGCCCAGGGTGATGTGGTCGCGGGTGGGCGCGTGTGGATCTATGGTCGCGGCGAGGTGGGGTTCTGGTGGGCTCCAGGCCCAGCGGAGGTGTTGACCGTGAGCAATGCACTCGTGCTTCTCGAGGCCACACACGCAGCCGATGGCCGGTTCGACGCGCCGCCGGCGCTCTCTGAGGCTCTGCCCGCGACGGTTCAAGGAGCGCCGGCATTCGAGTTTCCGGAGGTCTGGCCCGGTAGCGCAGGGGGGCCGGGACGCTCTTGGGTGATCCAGGGCGCCGACCATACTTTGTACGTCCTGCGGGTCCGGGCGCTCGGATCCGACGCGATCCCGGCGCTACACGCCGAGGTGGCGCAGACGTTCGGTTTCGTTGAACCAGTGGAGTAAAGATGTGGCAGAGTAACAGAGGGCCCGCAGTCTGAGCCTTCTGACTATTAGCCGGAGGGAGAGTCATACGGATGAACGAGAAGGATTTGACGACGTTGTACGAGATGGCCAAGGCACGTTATGCTGAGGTGGGGGTCGACACGGATGCTGCTGTTGCGGCATTGGCAAGCGTTCCGATCAGCCTCCACTGCTGGCAGGGCGACGATATTGCCGGATTCGAGCGAGCAGGCGGCGACGTCGGCGGAGGGCTCGCCGTGACCGGCAACTACCCGGGCAAGGCGCGTAACCCCGACGAGCTGCGGGCCGACCTCGATAAGGCGTATAGCCTCATCCCCGGAGCACACCGGCTCAGCCTCCACGCGATCTATGCCGAGACGGGCGGCGTGGCGGTGTCGCGCGACCAGTTGCAGCCCGAGCACTTCGCGGCCTGGATCGATTGGGCGAAGGCCAGGGGACATGGCCTGGACTTCAACCCGACGTTGTTCGCGCACCCCCTGGCGGATGATGGTTTCACGCTCTCGAGCCCCGACGCCAGCATTCGCGCCTTCTGGATCGACCATTGCATCGCCTGCCGCAAGATCGGCGCTGCGATGGGCCAGGCGTTGGGCACGCCTGCAGTCACCAACATCTGGATCCCCGATGGGTACAAGGACTTGCCCGTTGACCGTGAGAAACCCAGGGTTTGGCTGCGCGACGCGCTGGACGCTGTCTTTGCCGAGGCGATCGATCCACGCCACAACCTCGATGCCGTCGAGTCGAAGCTCTTTGGCATCGGTTCGGAGAACTACGTCACGGGCTCGCACGAGTTCTACCTGGGATACGCCATCTCGCGCAAGAAGCTGCTCACGCTCGACCTGGGCCACTTCCACCCAACCGAAAACATCTACGACAAGATCTCGTCGGTGCTGCTGTTCCTCGACGAGATCCTGCTCCACGTGAGCCGTGGCGTGCGCTGGGATAGCGACCACGTCGTCATCCTGTCGGATGACCTGCGCCTCCTGATGCACGAGCTGGTCCACGGTGGGTACCTCTCGCGGACGCATATCGGGCTCGATTACTTCGACGCCAGCATCAACCGCGTGGCGGCGTGGGTGATCGGCACGCGAGCCACGCTCCAGGCGCTGTTGATGGCATTCCTGGAGCCGATCGAGCGCCTGCGGCAGTTCGAGGCCGAGGGCGACTTCACCCGGCGGCTGGCATGGATGGAGGCCGCGAAGGCGCTGCCCTGGAATGCCGTGTGGGACTTCTATTGCATGAAGCAGGGTGTGCCCGTAGGACCGACGTATGTGCAGGAGATCACGGATTACGAGCGTGAGGTCCTTTCCAAGCGCTAGGCCGCTTCGTGGCGCCGGGGACTCTCGGTGTTTCGTCGCCGATAGTCCCCGGCTCTCCAGAGACCCTCGTGCTCCGAAAAGCTGATGTCAACTGACCGTTAGCAGTATCCCTCGGCCTGTAGGTTGAAAAGGCGCGCGTAGGCGCCGTTGAGCTCAATCAGTTCGGCGTGTGTCCCCAGTTCATGGATTCGCCCCTCCGACAGAACCACGATCCGGTCGGCCATGCGCACCGTCGAGAAGCGGTGCGAGATGAGCGCGGCGATTCGCCCCTCCATCAGCTCGCCGAAGCGCCGGAAGACCTCGTACTCGGCCTT
>JAXGUU010000544.1:0-2207 GCA_040774145.1 Anaerolineae bacterium | reverse complement strand
GATGACGGGGTTTTCACCGGAGAGCTTGCTGATTGCAGAGCACTGGAGCGCCGTGCAGGAGATCATCCGTGCCAAGGAGAATCTCAACAGGGAGCTGACCGAGTTGTTCTACTCGTTCGAGCGCGACCTGAAGGCACAGGACTGGTGGGATCAGGGTTGGGAATTCCGCCCGTACAAAGACCGTTTCTACATCGTCTACCCGCAGTGGCGCAACGCACAGGGATGGGCCGTGCTCTATATGGGCGTTTTCGATGTCGACGCTGAACACGTCTTTGATGTTGGCTCCCCGCCGCAGTTCTATGTGATCGTCCGAAAAGGCTACGACGCCCTCCTTCAGGAGATGAAGACGCTGGTGCAGGCGGAGGGCCACACGCCGGCGCAGCGATCGAACTACCTCATTCTCCGCGATCTTCAGAAGTGCGCGACCGAGCGGCAGGCAGCCCTGGCCTACCCGGACGCGATGCGCCAGCAGATCGTCGACCTGTTCACCGAGTACGCCACGTTGATGATGCGCTTCGATGAAACCATCAAGGAGCACATCGCGACAGCCGAGGCACAGGCGTAGGTCGCATCAGCAGCTAGGATGGTCTATGCAGACACGTAACCGGAACAGCTTCACCACCATCCACAGCGAGGGGGCGCTGCTCCCCGCCGACCTGCTCGAGCGCGTCCGCGCGGGCGACCCCAGCCTCGAGGGTCTGAGCCCGGAGGCCTACCACCTCGCTCCCGGCGAGAAGCTCAACGAGGCGATCAACCGTTCCTGGAACCGTCTGAGCGCCCTGTGGGGGACATTCGAGGCCGCACGCGTCCGGTTGGGCCCCGGCGATGCCGGCACCGGGCTCACCCGCGAGCGCTGGCTCCAGCCGCTCTTCCAGGAGCTGGGCTTTGGCCGACTCACCACCGCGCGGGCGGTCGAGATCGACGGCAAATCCTACCCCATCTCCCATGCCTGGCAGACCACCCCGCTCCACCTGGTGGGTTGTGGGCTGGACCTCGACCGGCGCACGCCCGGGGTCGCGGGCGCCTCGCGCACGAGTCCGCATAGCCTCGTCCAGGAATACCTCAACCGCTCGGAGGACGCCCGATGGGGCGTGGTCACAAACGGGCTGCGCCTCCGCATCCTGCGCGACAACGCCGCCCTGACGCGCCAGGCCTACGTCGAGTTCGACCTGCAATCGATGTTTGAGGGCGAGATCTACGCCGACTTCGTCCTCCTCTGGCTCGTTTGCCACCAGTCGCGGTTTGAGTCCCTGGCCGGAGAGGGGGCGGGCGAGTCGCTCCTCGAGCGTTGGTCGAAGAGCGCCCAGGAGCAGGGCACCCGCGCGCTCGATGATCTGCGCCGCGGCGTCGAGGAGGCCATCACCAGCCTTGGCCAGGGCTTCTTGCAGCACCCGCTCAACAGTGCGCTGCGTGCCCGGCTCAAGAAGGGCGATCTGGCGCGCGACGACTACTACCGGCAGCTCCTGCGCCTCGTCTATCGCCTGATCTTCCTATTCACCGCGGAGGACCGTGACCTGCTCCTCCTGCCCGACGCCCCGGTCGAGGCGCGTCGCCGGTATGAGGACTTCTACAGCACCGCCCGTCTGCGTGCCCTGGCCGAGCGCCAACGCGGCAGCCGCCACCACGATCGCTATGAGGGCCTCAAGGTGGTGTTCGGGTTGGTGAGTGGTGAATGGCGAGCAGCGAATGGGGAAGAGGCGAATGGCGAGTCGGGGCGGGCGAATGGGGAAGAGGCGAATGGCGAGTCGGAGCGGGCGAATGGGGAAGAGGCGAATGGCGAGTCGGGGCGGGCGAATGGGGAAGAGGCGTTGAGGGAAGCGTTGGGTCTGCCGGCGCTGGGTGGCTTTCTCTTCGACCCGGCGTCCACTGCGGACCTGAACGCTGCCGTTCTGGACAACCGCTCGCTGCTCGCCGCCGTCCGCTCGCTGGCCTTTATCACCGAGGGCCGCACGCGCCGCGCCGTCGACTACCGCAACCTGGGCCCGGAGGAGCTGGGCAGCGTCTACGAGTCGCTCCTCGAGCTGCACCCCTTGCTTAACACCGACGCCGGCACCTTCGGCCTGACCAGCGCCGCGGGCAACGAGCGCAAGACGACGGGCAGCTACTACACCCCCTCGAGCCTGATCCAGGTGCTTCTGGATTCGGCGCTTGATCCGGTCATCGAAGAGGCAGTGAGCAGGGGCAGGCGAATGGCGAGTGGGGAAAAG
>JAXGUU010000543.1:0-2210 GCA_040774145.1 Anaerolineae bacterium | reverse complement strand
GCGAGCGGATCCGGCATGAGCTCGACCTAATCTTCCAGGAGGCACAGCCCGAGGCCGCGCTGGACCGGTTGCAGGCCTTCGGCGCCCTGGAGCAACTGAGCCCCGGACTGGTCGTTGATGCGTGGCTGGCAGAGCGCTTCACACGCCTCAGGGAGACACTCGTCGCCGACCGATGGGGACTCCAGCAGAGCGACGGTGTGCCGCTGCTCTACTGGGCCCTCCTCACCTACCGGCTGGACGATATGGCCTTCGAGAAGCTCCGCCTGCGGCTCAAGCTGTGGCGACGCCTCGCCGATCTCCACCGGTCGCGAGAAGCGGTGCAGGCGGCCCTGGCCTCGCTACCGTGCATGGAGAAGCCCAGCGAGGTCGTCGAGTGCCTCGATGCCTTCGAACTGGAGGCCCTCGCACTGGGGAGGCTGATGACCGACGATCCGGAGGTCGAGACGCGCCTTGTGCGCTATGCCGAACGCTGGCGTCACGTGCAGCCGCTGCTCAACGGCGATGACCTCAGGGCGATGGGCTTCAAGCCGGGGCCCCTCTTCCGCGAGATCCTCAACACGCTGCGCCACGCACGCCTGGACGGCACCGTTGAGACACACGCCGATGAGCTCGCCCTCGTCGAGGCGCAGTTCAACACCGATGGCGCCGTCCGACCGATGGCGCCGCGAAGCTTAGGGGAGACCGAACCTTGACCATTTACTATCCTTCCTACCAGGCGCTGCGGCTCGCCGATCAGATCGCCGACGCGCTGGCTGAGAAGGTGCCCGGCTACCAGGGGCGCCTGGGCACGCGCTGGTATTGGCGCCTCAAGGGCGGCATTCTCGTCACCTTCGAGCTGCGCTTTCGGATCACCGAACAGCGTTGGGACGTGTTTCACGCTGAGGCCGTGACGTCGCGCATCGGGCTCTTCAGCGCCGCTGACTTCCCCTTCATTATGTACGGCACGCTGCAGGAGTCACCGCCCTTCATCCACGATCTGGATGGTAGCGCGGAGTGGTCGAATCGCCTCTACTTCCAGATGGGCCACCTGATCGACGATGCCTGTCTCTGGATGGAGGCCCTGTTGGCGACGGCGCTCGATCCGCAGGTGAGCCTACCCTCCTCATTCCCATCACTGACCGCGCTCGAGCGGAGGATGGTCGGCTATGCCATCGAGGAACTGCAGAGCCGCTTCACGCTCAGCACGCTCCACGATGCATTCAGCGACCAGATTTCCTACTCAGCGCTCGCGACGTTGGCACGGACGTGGGAGGCGGCAGGGTTGCTCACCGCGCACCCGCGGCGGGTCACGGTCGCCCTGCGTGCTCTAGCGACTGAAACCTGACCAAGCCGGCTTCCCGCGCCCACGAACCGTGATAGACTCAAGATGACAAGCCTATTTTGGAGGTAAGCGATGCCACAAACTGATCTTCAACAACGCTGCATTAATGCTCTGCGCGTCCTGGCGATGGACGGCGTGCAGAAGGCCAACTCCGGACATCCCGGCATGCCGATGGGGATGGCTGACGTAGCCTACACGCTGTGGACGCGCCATCTCAAACACAATCCGAACAATCCCAAGTGGCCCAACCGCGACCGTTTTGTGCTCTCGGCAGGCCACGGATCCATGCTCCTCTACAGCCTGCTCCACCTCACGGGCTACCCCATCACGATGGAGGACCTACAGCAGTTTCGGCAGTGGGGCAGCAAGACGGCGGGCCATCCTGAATACCACATCGAGTCCGGCATTGAGACCACCACCGGCCCTCTGGGCCAGGGCTTCGGCAACGCTGTCGGTATGGCTATCGCCGCCCGCTATATGGCAGCCCGCTTCAACCGGCAGGGGTATCCGCTCTTCAACCATTGGATCTATGCCATCGTCTCCGACGGCGACCTGATGGAGGGCGTCTCCCAGGAAGCCGCCTCGCTGGCAGGCCACCTGGGGCTCGACAACCTGATCTACTTCTACGACGACAACGAGATCACGATCGAAGGCGACACCGATCTGGCCTTCACCGAGGACGTGGTCGGTCGGTTTCGCGCCTATGGATGGCACGTTCAGGAGATCGACGGGCACGACGTGGACGCCATCGAGGCAGCGATCAAGACGGCCAAGTCCGCCACGGGACAACCGCACCTCATCGCCTGCCGCACCCACATCGCCTACGGCAGTCCTGCGATGCAGGGCAGCGCCGAGGCCCACGGCGCCCCCCTGGGCGAGGCTGAGGTGC
>JAXGUU010000542.1:0-2221 GCA_040774145.1 Anaerolineae bacterium | reverse complement strand
AGTATAGCGGCGCGAACCTATACGTCAAGCGCCCGCCACCGCGGGCGTACACATCCGGGCCTCCGGTTGGCTGCCTTCATCGCCCTCTGCAATCCGTAGAGCTACTCCGAGGCCGGGCCCTCGCCGACGAGGCCAAGGGCACGGGATGCCGCAACCGAAAGCTTGCAGCCCCGTCCTCGGGGCGTCGGACGCGACGATGCTCCGCCGGACGCCGCCAAGACCTGCCGCGAGCATAGTGCGACAGCCCTGTTCCCTCCCCCCGAGATGGACAGCGCAAGGGGGACGGCCTTCACAGGCCGTCCCCCCATCGTCCGGCGGAAACCTACTCGGCACCCGCCGCAAACATCGCCAGGATCTGCCCGTCACCATCGTACAGCGTCAGTCGGTCGCGTCCGAGTTCATACGTCGCCGCCGCCGACAGCGCCTCCAGATAGGCCGACTCCTGCTCCATCACACCCTCCGGCTCCATGCAGGCCATCCGGGTGCTGGCTGCAGGGCCCACGGTGATCTCATCGCCATCGAGCGTGTAGGAGGCTGTGTAGCTGTTGCAGCCTGCCGAGCCCGCCACGTTCTCACCGTCGAAGGTCGCCGTGATCTCGCTGCCGAGCACCAAGCTCGTCACGCCGCGTCCGTCATTGTAGCCCGTGACGCGCCAGGACGTACCCTCAAGGCTCACCATCTCCGCCGGGCTGAGGACCACGAGGTCCGACCCTTCGGCGTCGGTCAGCACCAGGTTGTCACCGTCCAGCCGATAGGTCGTGACGTTGCTCAACGCCGCCATGTAGGCGGACTCCAGCTCCATCACGCCCTCCGGCTCGAGGCACGCCATCAGCGTCTGAGCCAGCTCGCCGAACGTCAGCTCGGTCCCATCCAGCTCATACACGCCGCCGAAGCCGTTGCAGAACGCAGTGCCCGTCGCCATACCATCGGCGAAGTCGAGCGTGCCCTGCGCATCGCCCGTGACCGGCTCGCCGTTCAACTCGACCACGTCCCAGCGCGTCCCGTCCAGCTCGATCGCCTCCGAAGGGGCCGGCTGCCCGCCCTCACCTAACGCGCTGCCTGTGGGCAGACAGCCCGTTACCAGCAGCACGAAACTCATCATCAGCCCCAGAGCCACAGTATGTCTCTTCATACTCACGTTGCTACCACCTTTCGATATTCTGTTGATCCATCCAGCTCTATAACGTCGGTGAGTCCGAATTTGTTCCGCTATGGTTTGTGCCACGCATTCCCTTGCAGTATACTGGACATGCAGAAAAACGATCCACTTACCGCGGCTGTGCCGCACGTACGACCGAGGCAAGCCATGCCCACACCCCTCACGCCTGAACAGGAAGCACGCCGGCAGATCGACCGAATGCTGGAGGCTGCCGGTTGGCAGGTCCAGAGCCGCGAGCGCCTCAACCGCACCGCCGCCGCGGGCGTCGCCGTCTGCGAGTTCCCCACCACGACCGGGCCCGTCGACTACCTCCTCTTCGCCCAGGGCCGGCCCATTGGCGTCGTTGAGGCCAAGCGGGCGGGAACCACGCTGAGCGGCGTGGAACCCCAGGCCTGGCGCTATGCCGCCAACCTGCCCGAACCGCTTGCGGCGCTGGCCTGGCACGAACCGCTGCCCTTTCACTACAAGAGCACCGGCGTCGAGACCTACGTCTCCGACGATCGCGGCCCTAAGGCGCGCAGCCGCCGAGTCTACACCTTCCTTCGGCCCGAGACCTTGGCCCGGTGGGCCGCCGACGCGCCGCTGGTCGGTGCGCAGCGGTCTGTAGGGCCGATCGGTGAGGCGGGCAGAGCCTATGGCGCCGCTACGTTGACCTCGCGTCTGCGCCATCTACCGCCGCTCAACCCCGGCACGCTCTGGCCTGCCCAGGTGCGTGCCATCCGCAACCTGGAACGCTCGTTGGCAGAGGTCCGCCCCCGCGCCCTGACTGTCCCGCATCGTGACAGGTATGACATGATAGAGCATTGGCCAACTGGTAAACATCGCACCATCTGCCGGCACCACAATGGCAGTGGCGATCATCGACGCTCCAGGTGGCACCGGCCCGAGCCCGAGGGCGCAGCATGCTGCGCCCCGACCCTAATACGGTGACCGGAGATAGAAACACCATGCCTTACGATCCTGAACGTCATCACCGGCGATCGATACGCTTGCGTGGATATGATTACGCGTCAGCCGGGATGTACTTCGTGACCATCTGTGTGCAGAACCGGCTATGCAGGT